>CAZCFC010000382.1:0-2824 GCA_964497815.1 uncultured Cypionkella sp. | reverse complement strand
CCATGGCAAAGGCGATCATCGCCTTTTCCGTAAAGTTGAACGTGGCGTCCGACAGGTTCCAGACATTCAGGAAATAGGGCGAGGCAAAGGCATTGGCCGCGAACACCAGCACGAACACCAGCAACAGCAGCGCCTCCCACGACCGCCAGGCGCGGGAAAACGGGGTTTGCAGACGGTCCGGGATGATGCGTGCGGGTGTGAGGCGTGCGGGGATAAGGTGGGGGGCGGGTGTCATGCTTCGGCCTGCTGTTTCAGAATGATGCGACCCTTGACGCGGGACTGGCTGGCGTTGAAAGCCACGGCGATGATGATTGCGGATCCCGAAATCGCCATCTGCCAGAAGGGCGAAATGCCGATGACGGGCAGGGCGTTGGCGATCACACCCAGAAAGATCGCGCCAAGAACGACGCCGCTGACAGAGCCTACTCCGCCCGCGATGGAAATACCGCCGATGACGCAAGCTGCGATCACGTTCAACTCGAACCCGGAGGCCACATCAACATAGGCCACGGCATAGCGGGCGACCCAAAGATACCCCGTCAGCCCCGCCAGCGCCCCCGAGATCACGAAGGCCGCAAACTGTGTGCGCCCGACGTTCAGCCCGGTGTAAACGGCGGCATGCGGGTTGCCGCCCACGGCAAAGAAAGCGCGGCCCAGCGTGGTGCGGTTCATCAGCACCGCAAAGGCGGCGATCAGGGCGATGGCAATCCAGCTCATCACCGGCAAACCAAGCAATGCCGTGCGGGGCAGCGCCTTGAAACCGTCGGTCATTTCATGGGCGTTGACCCATTTGCCATCCGTCATCAGGAAAATCAGGCCGCGGTAGATGGTCATGGTGCCCAGCGTCACCACGATTGACGGAATGCCGACCTTCCAGACCAACAGCCCGTTGCCCGCGCCCAACAGCGCGCCCAAAGCCACGGCGGTCAGCAAAACCAAGGGCAGTGGCACACCCGCACCGTTCATCAGTGCGGCCGCCATACCCGTCAGCGCCAGCGTGGCGGTGACGGAAAGGTCGATGCATTTGGTCAGAATGACGATCATCTGCCCGATGGCCAGAATAATCAACGGGGCAGTGTCATTGAACACCGAGGCCAGATTGGCCGGTGCCACAAAGGCCGGAAAGCGCCACGCAATCAGGGCGGTCAGCAGCAGGATCACCAGCGCCAGCAGCGCCTCACGCGATTTCAACAGGCGCATCATGCGGCCTCCTCAATGCCGGCTGCGGCGCGGATCAGGGTTTCAGGGGTCATCTGGTCGCCCGCCACTTCTGCGACGATGCGGCCTTCACGCATGACGATGACGCGGTCAGACATGCCCAGCACCTCGGGTATTTCACTGCTGACCATGATCACGGCCAGCCCTTCGGCGGCCAGTTCGGCCATGAATTCATGCACGGCGGCCTTCGATCCGATGTCGATGCCCTTGGTGGGTTCGTCCAGAATGATCACCCGGGGTTTGGTCGCCAGCCATTTGGCAATCACCACCTTTTGCTGATTGCCCCCGGACAGAAGCCCGACATCCTGGTCGAGCGATGCCGCCCGCAAATCCAGCCGGGCGGTGTAGTCGCGCGCCAGCTTGAATTCCTCGGCCAGCCGCAAGAAACCCGCGCGTGAGGTGCGCGCCAGGGACGGCAGAGTGACATTCTGAAAGATCGGCAGGCCCTTGACCGCGCCCTGACGGCCCCTGTCTTCGGGCACATAGACGATGCCTTGGTTGATGGCATCGGTGGTCGAGCGGATGACCGCGGCCACACCGTCGATCATGCAGGCCCCGCGCGATGGCTTTGTGATGCCAAACAGCGCCTGCATCACCTCGGACCGGCCTGCGCCGACAAGGCCGTAAAAGCCCAGAATCTCGCCCTTTTTCAGAGAAAAGGCGATATCGGCAAATTCGGTGGGGTGGTTGTAACCCGCCACCCGCAGCACTTCGGCGCCGACGTTATGGGCGCGTTTGGGGAAAATCTGATCGACGGCGCGGCCAACCATCATCTGGACCAGCGCGCCTTCGCTGACATCGGCAATCTTGCCTTCGCCGACGAACTGGCCATCGCGGAATACGGTATAACGGTCGGCGATGCGAAATATCTCGTCAAATTTGTGGCTGATGAACAGGATGGCCTTGCCCTGCGCCTTCAGGGTTTCGACCAGTTCGTAAAGTTCGTGGATTTCCTTGTGCGACAGGGCCGCCGTGGGTTCATCCATGATCACCACGCGCGCATCTATCGACAGGGCGCGCGCAATGGCAACCAGGTGTTTCGACGCGATACCCAGATCCTTCAGCAATTCGTCGGGGTCCAGATCGGCCCCGATGCTGCGCAGCAAGTCCACTGCGCCGGCCTTCATCGCACGGCGGTCGATCAGCCCAAATGCCCCGCGCGGCGCATGGCCCAGCCAGATATTCTCGGCCACCGACAATTCGTCAAACAGCACGGTTTCCTGATGGATGGCGGTGACACCGGCATGGGCTGCCGCATCCGGCGTGGCAAAGCGCGTCGCGGTGCCGTCCACCGAAATCGTGCCTTCATCCGGTTGATAGATGCCGGTCAGCACCTTGACGATGGTTGATTTTCCCGCGCCGTTTTCACCCACAAGCGCCGTCACCTGTCCGGGGAAAAGATCAAGCTGCACGCCCGACAGTGCCTTGACACCCGGGAATGACTTGGAAATGCCGCGCAACGACAGAACGGGGGTCATGGGGAAACCTATTCAGGGGGGAGGGGGGCGTCTGGCGACGGGCAAGCCGCCGCCAGACCGGTTGCCGATTCAGGATCAGAAGATCGACTTGAACTCGGCGATGTTCGACGCGTCGTAGGTGAAGGGGT
>CAZCFC010000381.1:0-2827 GCA_964497815.1 uncultured Cypionkella sp. | reverse complement strand
TCGACAAACCCGGCACGGCCATCGTGCGCGGTGCGCCTGACGCTTTGGTGGCGCGGCTATCCAGCCGTTGAAACTGCCGTTCCCGCCCCGCCAGAGCCGGGGCGCGCGCGCGGGGTTGTCGATCATGTCATCATTCTGGATGGCACATTGTCAACGCTGACACCGGGGCAAGAAGGCAACGCGGGGCTTTTGTATCATCTGCTGGCCTCGCAGGGGCGGTCAGCGCATCGCACGATCTACTATGAGCCGGGTCTGCAATGGGAAGGCTGGCGCAACGGTATGAACCTTGTGCAGGGCCGGGGGATCAACCGCCAGATCCGCCGCGCCTATGGCTGGCTTGCCAGTCACTACCGGGAAGGCGACCGGATATTCCTGTTCGGCTATTCGCGCGGCGCCTATGCAGTGCGGTCCTTGGCGGGCGCGATTGACCGGGTTGGGCTGGTGCGGCGCGAACATGCGACTTAGCGCGGGCTCAGCCCTGCCTACCACCACTATCAGTTCAACCCCGACAGACCCGCCGCGCGCGCCTTCGCCCGCCAATACTGCCATGCCGAGGCCCCCATTCAGATGGTTGGGGTCTGGGATACGGTCAAGGCGCTGGGGCTGCGGTTTCCGTTGTTGTGGATGTTGACCGATACGTCGCATGATTTCCACAACCATAGCCTTGGCGCATCTATTCGTCATGGATTTCAAGCGCTTGCCATGGATGAAACCCGGGCGGTCTTTGATCCGGTTCTGTGGGAATGCCCCCCGGGATGGGAGGGCAACGTTCAGCAGATCTGGTTTCGCGGCGCGCACGGCGATATTGGCGGCATGATCGGCAATGATCAGGCCGCGCGCCCCTTGGCCAATATCCCGCTGGTCTGGATGCTGGAGCGCGCAGAAACCGTGGGGTTGACGCTGCCTGAGGGCTGGCGCGCACGCTATCCCTGCGATCCTACCGCGCCGATGGTGGGAACGTGGCGCGGCTGGGGGATGTGGTTCTTGCTGCGCCGCAAACGGGTGATCGGGCGCGACCCATCCGAGACGGTGCATCCCTCGGCCGAGCTGGGGCGCAGACCGGGGTGGCTTTCGGCCTTTACGCGACGGGGTTTGATCAAATAACCTGACGCCAAAAGGGAGACCTCCATGCGCCACGTCACTGTTGCCGCCACTCAATTCGCCTGCTCTTGGGATTTGCCCGCCAATGTCGACAAGGCAGAGGATCTGATCCGTCAGGCCGCAGCCAAGGGTGCGCAAGTGGTTCTGATACAAGAACTATTTGCCGCCCCCTACTTTTGCATCGAGCAGCGGACCGAATATTTTCCGCTGGCGGCGCCCTTGCAGGACCACCCCCTGATCGCACGGTTTTCGGATCTGGCGCGCGCGTTGGGCGTGGTGCTGCCCTGTTCGTATTTCGAACGCGCTGGTCAGGCGCATTTCAACGCAGTGGCGATGATTGACGCGGATGGCCGGGTGTTGGGCAACTATCGCAAAACCCACATCCCGCAGGGGCCGGGCTATGAGGAGAAGTATTACTTCTCGCCCGGTGATACCGGTTACAAGGTTTGGGATACGGCCTTTGGGCGCATTGGCGTGGGGATCTGCTGGGATCAATGGTTCCCGGAATGCGCACGCGCGATGGCGCTGCAGGGGGCCGAGATGCTGCTTTATCCCACGGCCATAGGTTCGGAACCGCCAGCCCCCGGCTATGACAGCCAGCCGCATTGGGAGATATGCATGCGCGGCCATGCGGGTGCAAATATCCTGCCAGTGATTGCCAGCAACCGGATCGGAACCGAGATGGCTCCGGGTGGAACGTCGGTGACGTTTTACGGCAGCAGTTTCATCGCGGATCACACCGGGCAGTTGGTGGCCAAGGCCAGCCGCGAGGCCGAAGAGGTGCTTCTTGCAACGTTTGATCTGGATGCCGTGGCAGCCTTGCGCAGCACCTGGGGGCTGTTCCGGGATCGGCGGCCCGAAACTTATGGCGCAGTGGCGACGCTGGATGGCCGCGTCTAAATCTGGGTAAAAGCCCAGATCAGGCCCATCAAAACGGGCTGGTGGATAAGGTAGATGGCCAAAGTGTGCTGGCCGGGCCATGCCAGTTTGCGCACAATTGCCGTACCCTGCCACGTGGACAGCGCCGACCAGATCCCAAGCTGGCCACCGATGCGACCCAGCGCGAGGCCCAGCAGCACCGGGCCGAACCATGGAAAAATCGGTTCAAAATCGGCGGTGGCAGGCAGCTGGGTGGCAAGACCAAGGAAGGCCAGCAGGGGGGCGTTGAAGGCGTCAGACCGCAGATAGGTGCCGCCGAACATCACCGCAAGTCCGATGGCGGCGGTGATCGGCGCCGGCAGACGCAGGGCCAAAAGGCCCAAAAGGCTGTAAAGCGCGATGGCGTGCAGGATGCCGAAGAAGATGTAAAAGTCCGGCATGGCAACATAGGTGGCCATCGTCACCACCATCGCCGCCGCCGCTATTTTCACCCAGCGCCGCCAAAAGGCAGGCCAACGGATGCCCGCCCCGTGCGATAACCACAGACCCAGCCCCGCCAGAATCAGAAACGCCCCGGCGACCAGACGCGGATGCCAGTAAAACAGTGCCGAGGCCGCATAACTGCCGGGCATGATGCCAAACAGCAGCAAATCGTAGGTGATGTGAAACGCCACCATCCCCAGCAGCGCAAGGCTGCGGACCAGATCGAGCGCAAGGATACGGGATTTTGGCTGCATGCCGTAAAGTCGCAGCTTGGGACGCAAAAGGAAAGGGCGGTCCAATAGACCGCCCTTTGAATATCAGCGATGTTTTACATCTACATAGTCGCGCTTGGGCGAGCCCACAT
>CAZCFC010000380.1:0-2835 GCA_964497815.1 uncultured Cypionkella sp. | reverse complement strand
CCGAAAGCCTGGGGCTTGCCGGCGCTATTCCAATTGGCCCGGCGCGGCTGCTGGGTGTGGCCTTTTTCGGAACCCATCACCGGGCGCATTTTGCGCCTCTGGCCGCGCCCGATCTGCGGTTGGTCGTGCATTTGCCGCAGACCGCCCCCCCCGAGATTGGCACGCTCCACGCGCTGTTTGCCACATCACCCGTGTTGTTGTCCGCATGAGGCGCGCGCAACCCGGCGATTGGTATCGCATCCGCCCGCAGTCCGATGGCGTGACGTGGATTGATGAGCCGCACATCCTTGAATTCTACCGCTGTAACTTGTGGCATGTGCGCGGGCGGGATCGCGACATGCTGGTTGACAGTGGCATGGGGGTGGTGCCGTTGCGCCAATGGGTGCCGCTGCTGACAGAACGTCCGTTGGACGCGGTGGCCAGCCACACCCATTTCGATCACATCGGTGCGCATCACGAATTCCCGTGCCGTCTTTGCCATCATGCCGAGGCGCATTTTCTGGAAAATCCCGACCGGGCAGGGATATTGGCCGATCCTTATGTGACGGATGAGATTTTCACCACCCTGCCACCGCAACCCTACCAGTCCAGCACCTACACCGTGAAGGCCGCCCCTGCGACCCGGCTGTTGACCGATGGCAGCGTGATCGACCTTGGCGACCGCCATTTCGAGGTGATCCACACCCCCGGCCATTCCCCGGGCGGAATTGCCCTGTGGGAGGCGGCATCCGGCATCCTGTTTTCCGGCGACATCGTTTATGACGGTCCGCTGATCGAGGACACCTATCACGCCGATGCGGGTGATTATCACCGGTCGATGGTGCGGCTTTACGATCTGCCGGTGCGGGTGGTGCATGGCGGCCATTTCGCCAGCTATGACCGCGCCCGCCATCGCCGGATCATCCGCGACTGGCTGGATGCGCGGGACGCCTGACGACCAATCGCTGCACCTGCCGTGGAATCGTCGTCAAAAGTCGCAATTCAACCACAGCGCGCGGGGCAACCGCGTACAGTTGGCCGGGCAAGGTGCCGCCTTCGGGCGGAGAATTGGGAAGCCGGTGCAATGCCGGCGCTGCCCCCGCAACGGTGACACGGAATGTGGGCGTGACTTTTGCCACTGGGGAGGGAGGAGCCCCCCTGGGAAGGCGTCGCGCCCCGGCCTGCCAAGGGCCATCCCGTGCAGCCCGGAAACCAGCCTTGCTGTGACGCAACCGCGGCGGGCGGGGTCTGCGGTTGTGTTGGGGTGGCGTTCCCAAACTGGCCCGGGCCTGTCCTTCCGATTTCAATATTCACCCCGCGCGGGGATGCGCGGGAAAGCGAGGTATCATGCTGTCGATGGCTGACATGAAGGCGCAACTGACCGCACGGCGCGAGAACCATGCGCTGACACGCGATCTTTACTGCGATGAGGGGGCTTATGCCCTTGATCTGGAACATATCTTTTACCGTGAGTGGTTGTTCGCCACCCCGGCTGCGGCCTTGCCCAAGACGGGCGGTTTCGTGACGTTGCAGGTCGGTGCCTACCCGGTTGTGGTGGTGCGCGGGGCCGATGGCATGGTGCGCGCCTTTCACAACGTCTGCCGCCATCGCGGTCAGCGCCTGTGCGCCACAGCCACCGGATCGACGCCCAAACTGGTCTGCCCCTATCATCAGTGGACCTATGATCTGGACGGAAAACTGCTGTATGCCCGTGACATGCAGCCCGAATTCGACCCCGCCGCCCATGGCTTGAAAAAGGTGCATTGCGTTGATCTGGGCGGGATGGTCTTTGTGTGTGTGGCGCAGGTGCCGCCGCCGATTGCCGATCTGGCCAAGTCCATGATGGGCTATCTGGCGCCGTCGGGGCTGAAGAATTCCCGCGTTGCCCACACCTCGACCATCATCGAAAAGGGCAACTGGAAGCTGGTGATCGAGAACAACCGCGAGTGCTATCATTGCGGCGGCTCGCATCCGTCCTTGTGCCGGACCTTCTCGGACAACCCCAAGATTGCGGCAATGTCGGGTCCGCAAGAGGCCAGCCCGGAAATCCTGTCGCATTGGACGCGCTGCGAAGCGGCTGGTCTGCCGTCGCGCTTTATCCATGATCCGGCGATGCAGTGGCGACTGGCGCGGGTGCCTTTGCTGAACAATGCCGAAAGCTATACCATGTCCACCAAGGCGGCCGTGGCGCGGCGGATGGGGGCGATGCCGTTCAACGACGCGGGCACGCTGCTGTTCTATCACTATCCCAACACCTGGAACCACTTTCTGGGCGATCACGCCATCACCTTCCGCGTGCTGCCGATTTCCGCCACGGAAACCGAAGTCACGACGACATGGCTGGTGCACGAAGACGCGGTCGAGGGCGTGGATTACGATCTGCAAACCCTGACCGAGGTCTGGTTGTCGACCAATGACGAAGACCGTCAGGTGGTCGAGGAAAACCAGAAGGGCATCCTGTCGCCCTCCGATTAACCGGGGCCGTATTCGACGCTGGAAGCGCGGACAGACGGGAGATCTGTTCGCTCCTCCCGAGGAGCGCATCCGGGCCGCGCTCGATCGCTTCGTGCGCGAGGAGGCAAGCGCGGCGAACACCCGGAAGCGTCTGTTTGCCGACGACGCCGCGCATGGTGTGGCGCTGCTCGGAGTTGCCGAGAAGAAGTTCGACACGGTGCTGATGAATCCTCCGTTCGGCGCCGGAAGCCTTCGGGGCAAGAGGGACTTCGAGAGTGCATACCCGCGAACCAAGAACGACATCTACGCGGCCTTCGTGGAGCGGGGCATCGAGTTGCTCTCGTCCCGTGGGCGACTTGGCGCGATCACTTCTCGGACGGGCTTCTTCCTCACGAGCTTTCA
>CAZCFC010000379.1:0-2839 GCA_964497815.1 uncultured Cypionkella sp. | reverse complement strand
TTTCTTCATCACCTGTAAAGAACTTTATGAGAACATCAGAGAACAAAGCAGGAATGGGGCTTTGCCCCCACACCGGATTGGCAAGCCAACCCGGCTTCCCCCAGGATATTTGGGCACAGAGGATGGATTTAACCCACGGAAATCAAACGAATTGCGCGGTCTTGATCCAGCAGCCACAGCAGCAGGCGCGCAGCCTTGCCCCGTGCAGAGTCAAGGCCGGGATCATCGGCCAACAACCGCCGCGCATCGGTTTGGGCGACGGCCATCAGGCCTGCCTGACGTTCCATATCCGCCACACGAAACCGGGGCAGGCCGGATTGCGCAGTGCCGATCAGATCACCCGCCCCGCGCATCGCCAGGTCTTCCTCGGAGATTCGGAAACCGTCTTCGGTGTCGCGGATCACCTTCAGGCGGCGCTCTCCGGTCTCGGACAGCGGGGCCTGGTAGACCAGGAGGCAGGTCGATTGCGCCGCCCCCCGCCCCACCCGGCCGCGCAATTGGTGCAATTGCGCCAAGCCAAAGATTTCCGCGCGCTCGATCACCATGATCGAGGCATTCGGCACGTCCACCCCCACCTCGATCACCGTGGTGGCCACCAGAACCTTGGTCTGCCCCGCCACAAACCGCGCCATCGCGGCGTCTTTTTCTGCGGGCGGCATCTGACCATGCACCAGCCCCACGACATCACCCAAGACCGCCCGCAGGCTGCCAAAGCGCGCTTCGGCCGAGGCGTAATCGACCAGTTCGGAATCCTCGACCAAAGGGCAGACCCAATAAGCCTGCTGGCCATCCGACACCGCGCGAGCCAGATGCGCCACCACCTCATCCATCCGCGCCGATGAGATCATCGCGGTGCGGATCGGTTTGCGCCCGGCGGGTTTTTCATCAAGCACCGAGACGTCCATGTCGCCATAGCTGGCCAGGGCAAGGCTGCGCGGGATCGGCGTGGCAGTCATCACCAGCACATCAGCCGCCGCACCTTTGGCCCCCAGCTCCATCCGTTGTGCGACGCCAAAGCGGTGCTGTTCATCGACCACAGCCAGACGAAGATCATGGAATACCACGTCTTTCTGAAAAACCGCATGGGTGCCGATCAGAATTTGCAGCCGACCGTCGCGCAGCGCTGCCAGCTTGGACTCCCGTTCAGCCCCCTTGTCGCGACCGGTCAGAATGTCCAGCCGCACGCCTGCCGCTGCCGCCAAAGGGGCCAGCCCTTCGCGGTGTTGACGCGCCAGAATTTCGGTGGGGGCCATCATCACGCCCTGCCCTCCCGCCTCAACCGCGACCAGCAGCGCCAGGAAGGCGACAAGCGTCTTGCCCGCGCCAACATCGCCTTGCAGCAGGCGGTTCATCCGCAACGGGCTTTCCATATCCAGCGCAATTTCCGCAACCGCCCGGGTTTGCGCGGATGTCGGGGCGTAGGGCAGGCTGGCCAGAACCCGTGCCTGCAACGCCCCCGTGCCGCGGCTGGCGACGCCCTTGCCGCGCCGTGCCTGCGCACGCGCAAGCGAAAGCGTCAACTGATGCGCGAAAAGTTCATCATAAGCAAGGCGTTGGCGGGCGGGGTCGGTGAAGGCCAATGTGGCCTGATCGGTTGGCCCATGCGCCGCCCTTATCGCCGCATGCCAATCCGGCCAGCCTTCACGCGCCAGCAATGGACCGTCAATCCATTCCGGCAGGGGCGGCGTGCGGGCCAGAACCGACGCCACCGCCTTGGCCAGCACCCGCTGCGTGATACCAGCAACCAGCGGGTAAACCGGTTCGAACTGCGGCAACTCGCCGGCCTCTTCGGGGCGCAGAACATGGTCGGGATGCACCATCTGGGCGATGCCGTCAAAAAGTTCGACCCGCCCCGACACCAGACGCCGCTGACCGGTCGGCAGCAGTTTTTGCAGAAAATCTCCACGGGCGTGAAAATACACCAACTGGAATTCCAGCGCCGCATCGCGCACCATCACCCGGTAGGGCCGTCCTTTTTGCCGGGGCGGAAAGTGTCCGCCCACCTCAACCTCAACCGTCACCGTTGTTGGAGCGGCCACATCGCGGATTGATGCCTTGCGGGCGCGATCGACGCCGGAATGCGGCAGAAGAAACAGCAGATCTTTTGGTTTTTCCACGCCAAGCCCTTGGAAGGACTTGGCAATCTTGGGGCCAACGCCATCAAGCGTTTCGATGTCGGCAAAAAGCGGAAACAGGATTTCCGGCCGGGTCATGCGCGCCCGATCAAGGCCAGCCAGCCCGCCTCATCTATCATCTGGACGCCGTATTTTTCGGCCTCCTTGGCCTTTGAACCTGCCCCCGGCCCGGCCACAAGCAGATCGGTCTTGGCGCTGACGCTGCCGGCGACCTTGGCCCCCAGAGATTCGGCCAAAGCCTTGGCTTCGGCACGGCTCATCTTTTCCAGCGTGCCGGTGAAGACAACGGTTTTCCCGGCAACCGGGCTGTCCACCGGCGCGCGCGCGGTGACGGGCTGCACCTGCAACTGCGCGACCAGCGCGTCAATTGCGCCACGTTCGGCGGGATTCTGGAATGCATCCAGCAATGATCCGGCCAGCACCGCGCCGACGCCATCAATCGCTGTCAACTCGGCCCATTCACGGTTGCCTTCTTGGGCATGGGTGATCGCAGTCTCAAAACTTTCCCAGGTTCCATAGTGACGCGCCAGCAGGCCTGCCGCAGCCTCTCCCACATGGCGAATACCAAGACCGAAAATAAGCCGGTCCAATGGAATCTGTCGTTTGGCCTCAATCGCGGCGAAAAGTTTCTTGACCGAGGTTTCGCCAAATCCATCACGATTCTTGAGGCGTTTCAATCCATTGGCCTCGTCCCGCGCCGCAAG
>CAZCFC010000378.1:0-2840 GCA_964497815.1 uncultured Cypionkella sp. | reverse complement strand
TGGCCGCAGGCATGGGAACCCGGATGAATTCCGACCTTCCCAAAGTTCTCCATCACGTCGCCGCAGCGCCATTGCTGCACCACGCGCTGACTGCCGGGCGCAGCGTTTCGCCCGAACGGATTGTGGTGGTGACAGGCCACGGTGCCGAAGAGGTGGCAAAATCTGCCAAGGCCTTTGATGAAACCTCCGAATCCGTGGTGCAAGACCCGCAACTGGGCACCGCGCATGCCGTGGCCCGGGCCGCGACGGTCCTGACCGGCGTCGACGGCGAGGCGCTGGTGCTTTACGGCGACACCCCCTTCATCCAGCCCGAAACCCTTGAGGCGATGCTGGCCGCCCGCGCAAGGCACGCCGTGGTGGTGCTGGGCTTTCAGGCCCGCGATCCGGGCCGCTATGGCCGCCTGATTGCGGACGGCGAAAACCTGCATCGAATCGTCGAGTACAAGGACGCCACCGATGCCGAACGCGCGGTGACGCTGTGCAACTCGGGCGTGGTTTGCGCCGAAGCAAAGGTGCTGTTCGACCTGGTGGCGCAGGTCGGCAATGAAAATGCGGCGGGCGAATATTATCTGACCGACATCGTCGCGTTGGCCCGCAAGGCGGGGCTGTCGGCGGGCGTGGTGATCTGCGACGAATCCGAGACCCTGGGCGTGAACACCCGCGCCCAGCTGGCCGCGGCCGAGGCCGCCTTTCAGGCCCGCGCCCGGGCTGCGGCACTGGAAAACGGCGTCACCTTGACCGCACCCGAAACCGTGTTCTTTGCGCTTGATACCCATGTCGGCCGCGATGCCATCATCGGGGCGAACGTGCTGTTCGGCCCCGGCGTCACCATCGAATCCGGGGCGGAAATCAAGGGGTTCTGCCATCTTGAAGGCTGCCATATCTCGCGCGGGGCACAGGTTGGGCCATTTGCCCGCCTGCGTCCCGGCACCGAATTGGCCGAAGATGTGCATGTCGGCAATTTCGTTGAAGTGAAGAACTCGATCCTCGACGAAGGCGTCAAAGTGGGCCATCTGACCTATCTTGGCGATGCCGATGTGGGCGAGTTCACCAACATTGGCGCAGGCACTGTGACCTGCAATTATGACGGCGTGATGAAGCACCGCACCACCATCGGCAAACGCGCCTTCATCGGTTCGGATACCATGTTGGTGGCGCCGGTCCGGGTGGGCCACGATGCGCTGACCGCCTCGGGTTCGGTGATCACCGCCGATGTGCCGGATGAGGCGCTGGCCGTAGGTCGTGCCCGACAAATCAACAAGCCAGGTCTGGCCACCGCGCTGATGGCACGGCTGCGCGCCATCAAGGCTGCGAAAGGAAAAGCATAATGTGTGGAATTGTTGGCGTTCTTGGCAGCCATGAAGTCGCCCCCCTGCTGGTTGAAGCGCTGAAGCGGCTGGAATACCGCGGCTATGACAGCGCAGGCATTGCCACGGTGAACGGCGGCAAGCTGGACCGTCGCCGCGCGGTGGGCAAGCTGGTAAACCTGTCGGATCTTCTGGTGCATCAGCCGCTGGCGGGCAAGGCCGGCATCGGGCACACCCGCTGGGCCACGCACGGCGCGGCGACTGTCGCCAACGCCCACCCGCACCGCGCGGGCCCTGTATCCGTGGTGCACAATGGCATCATCGAGAACTTCCGCGAGTTGCGCAGCGAACTGGCCGCCGCAGGTCTTGGGTTTGAATCAGACACCGACACCGAAACCGTGGCCCTGCTGACCCGTCTGCACATGGACCGGGGCCTGACGGCGGTTGAGGCCGCCCGCGAAACCCTGAAACGCCTGCACGGGGCCTTTGCACTGTGCTTCCTGTTTGATGGCGAGGATGATCTTCTGATCGCCGCCCGCAAGGGCAGCCCGTTGGCCATCGGCCATGGCGATGGCGAAATGTTCGTGGGCAGCGATGCCATCGCCCTTGCACCGATGACCGACCGCGTGACCTATCTGGAAGAGGGCGACTGGGCCATCGTCACCCGCGCGGGCGCCCAGATCCACGACGAGGCGGGCCGTTTGGTCAACCGCGCCGAAACCCGCATCCAGATCGACGCCACGCGCATCGAAAAGGCCGGCTACAAACATTTCATGGCCAAGGAAATCGCGGAGCAACCGGTGGTGATAGCCGATGCCATGAAACATTACGTGCGCGACACCGGGCTGCACTTGCCTGCGGGCGTTGATTTCACTGATGTTGACCGCATCACCATGGTCGCCTGCGGCACCGCAAGCTATGCGACCCATGTGGCGAAATACTGGTTCGAACAGATCGCAGGCCTGCCCTGCGACATCGACATCGCGTCCGAATTCCGCTACCGTGAGCCGCCGCTTTCTCCGAAATCATGGGCGCTGTTTGTCAGTCAGTCGGGCGAGACAGCCGACACGCTGGCAGCCCTGCGCTATACCAAGGACAAGGTCGCCAAAGTGGTCGCGGTGGTCAACGTGCCCACATCGTCCATCGCGCGCGAATCCGATCTGGCCCTGCCGATCATGGCGGGGATCGAGGTGGGCGTGGCCTCGACCAAGGCCTTCACCTGCCAGTTGACCACCCTTGCCCTGCTGGCCCTGAAGGCCGCCGTGGACAGGGGCCGTCTGGACGCGGCGGGGTTGAAGCAGCATCTGGCCGATCTGGCCGCGCTGCCGGGCCTGATGAACCATGCGCTGGCGCTGTCGCCGGCGATTGCCGCCATCGCCGAAGAACTGGCCGAGGCGCAGGATGTGCTGTTTCTGGGGCGCGGGGCGATGTATCCGCTGGCCCTGGAAGGCGCGCTGAAGCTGAAGGAGATCAGCTATATCCATGCCGAGGGCTATGCCAGCGGCGAGCTGAAGCATGGGCCCATCGCGCTGA
>CAZCFC010000377.1:0-2854 GCA_964497815.1 uncultured Cypionkella sp. | reverse complement strand
GAAATCCGGTGCAGGGCTGCCCCGCCCGATGTCGATGCTGGTGGCGACTAGCGTGGCAATCGCCGCCCCCACCAGAGTGACCGTGGTGCGCCCCAGGGGTGTCAGATCGGGAAACGACGTCACCGTCAGCCGCGAGCCCAAAGTGAATGTCAGCACCGAGGCAAAGCAGATCAGCGCGCCCAAACCAAGGCCAAGCCCGCCCAGCCCGCCGCCCAAGGCCACGACCCCGCCCAGCAGCGACAGCAGCAGCCCAAGGATCAGACCCAGCGACAGCTTCTTGCCGTCCAGCACCACCTCAAGTGCGATGCCCACCACCGGCATGGTGGCCGAGATGATCGCCACCGTGACCGGATCGGTCAGGGCCTGCCCGACGATGATGCACAGCGCGCCGATGCCCAGCAGCGCCCCCACCATGATGCCGCGCAGCCAGCCCGCGCCCCGCAGCACCCCGGTACCTTCGACCAAGACCCAGATCGGCAGCAGCGCCAGCGCACCAAGGCCCATCCTTGCGGCGGAAAACGACAGGGCCGGCAACAGCGGAATGATGAAGTCCGCCGCAGGCAGACCCGCCGCCCAGACCAGCATCGACGCCATGCAGACGATGTTGGCGGCCAGCAGGCCCATGGGGGGCTTGCTCATGCCGACAGGGCCGCAACTATGGCCCCGAAATCGGCTGCCTTCAGGCTGGCGCCGCCCACAAGCGCCCCATCCACATGCGGCACCGCAAAAATTTCAGCCGCGTTCGATGGCTTGACCGACCCGCCATACAACAAGCGCACACCAGCGGCCTGCGGGCCGATTTTCGCCGTCAGGCGGGTGCGCAGGAAATCATGCACTTCGGCAATCTGGGCAATGGTCGGGGTCCGGCCGGTGCCGATGGCCCAGACCGGTTCATAGGCCACCACCAGCGTGGCCGCCGTGGCATCGGCCGGAACAGACCCGTCCAGTTGTGCGCCGATCACCGTCAGTGTATCGCCCGCATCGCGCTGCGCTTCGGTCTCTCCGATGCAGACCACCGCCAGCAGCCCCGCCGCGATGGCTGCCTGCGCCTTGGCCAGCACCTGCACGTCGGTTTCGCCATGGTCGGCGCGGCGTTCGGAATGGCCAAGGATCACATAGGACGCTCCGGCCTCTTTCAGCATCGCCGCCGAAATGTCGCCGGTATGCGCCCCGGACTCCTTGGCATGGCAATCCTGCCCGCCCACAGCCAGCGCCGAACCCTTGGCCAGCGCGGCCATGGCGGTGATCAGGGTGGCGGGCGGACACAGCAGCATCTCGCAGGCCGGGGCAGGGTGGGACGCCACCAAGGCCGACACCTCGGCCAGGGCGGCCACAGTGCCATTCATTTTCCAATTGCCTGCCGCCAGCTTTTTCATCGCATCCTCCGTTGTTGGCACAAGGGGTAGCGGACGGATCGGGCAAGGGGAAGGGGCCGGGATTGCTGTTTTGAAAATACTGCTGCATGGGGCCCGGGGCTGCCGCATGCGCGCCGCTTGCCGACCTTTACAAGGCGGCATCCCCGCTCTGCCGCACGCAAAGGCGGTTTACGCGGCCCCTGCCGACCGCCTTATGCCGGCATCCGCCCGCCGGATGGCATCAGGCATCCTTGAACTTGATCGACTCGCCGCAGCCGCAAGATTCGGTCACGTTTGGGTTGCGGAATTTGAAGCCCGCGTGCAGCAGGTCTACTTCATAATCAATCTCGGTGCCGATCAGGAACAATTGCGCCATCGGCGCAATCAGCACCCGCGCGCCGTCCTGTTCCACCACTTCATCCATCGGATTGGCCTGCGCCACGTAATCCATGGTGTATTCCATACCGGCGCAGCCGCCCTTCTTGACGCCAATCCGCAGGCCGGTGGCCTGTTGCTTGTCCATCAGACGCGCGATTTGCCGCGCGGCCATAGGGGTCAGGGTGACAGCAGCTTTGCCGGGAATGCCGAACATGGGACCTATCCTTATTCCTCTGCCGCAAACATAGGTTTTCGCATGCGCAGTCTCAAGGGCCAACCTTGGGCTGCCCTACATAAAGCCCAATTCCAGACGCGCCTCGTCCGACATCATCTCCATGCCCCAAGGCGGATCAAAGGTCATGCCGACGTTGACGTGTTTGACCCCTGCCAAAGGTTCGATCGCATCCGCGACCCAACCCGGCATCTCGCCCGCCACCGGGCAGCCGGGTGCAGTCAGCGTCATCAGGATTTCGACTTCGCTTTGGTCATTGATTTCAATGGTATAGACCAAGCCCAGATCATAGATGTTGACGGGGATTTCCGGATCGAACACCGTGCGGCAGGCCTCGACGACCTGATCATACAAGGGGTGATCTGTAGTCGATGGGCGGATCAGGGGCGCGCCCTCAATCTTGTCCTGCGGCTGGTTCATATCGCTCTCACTCAGTTGTTGAGCGATTATATAGGGAATTGGACAGGCAAGGTCCAGTGCCGCGCAGCGCGACACTGGAAAATCGGTATCCTAGAACGGAATTTCGTCGTCCATGTCGGAACGGCCACCGCCACCGCCACCGCCACCCGAAGCGCCGCCGCCATAGCCACCACCCGAAGCCCCACCGGACGACCCACCACGGCCATAGCCACCGCCCGAACCGCCACCGCCCGAACCGCCGCCCTGATCTTCATAGCCGCCACGATCTTCATAGCCACCGCCGCCGCCACCCGCGCCGCCGCCGCCATCACCGCGACCGCCCAGCAGGGTCAACTCGCCCCGGTATTGCCGCAGCACCACTTCGGTGGTGTAGCGTTCGGCACCCGACTGGTCCTGCCATTTGCGGGTTTCCAGCGCGCCCTCGATATACACCGTCGAGCCCTTTTTCAGATATTGTTCGGCAATCTTG
>CAZCFC010000376.1:0-2862 GCA_964497815.1 uncultured Cypionkella sp. | reverse complement strand
GATATGGGTGTTATAGCCGATGAACACCGCCGCAAGGCCGACCAGGCTGTGCATCGCCGCCACAAGCTGCGGCATCTCGGTCATCTGCACGCGCTGTGCCACGACCCAGCCGATGGCCCCGCCTGCCGCGATCATCGCCAATGAAATCAGCCAGTTGCCCGACCCGGGGCCATAAAGCGTGGCGGCAACCGCCAGGGCCATGCCGACAATCCCGTACCAGACCGCGCGTTTCGCGCTTTCCTGTCCCGAAAGACCGCCCAGCGACTGGATGAAAAGAACGGCTGCGACAACATAGGCCGCCGTGGTGAATCCGTATTCCATTCTCTGTGCGCTCCCTTACGACTTCTGGAACATGGCAAGCATGCGCCGGGTGACCATGAAGCCACCAAAGATGTTGATCCCGGCCATGAACACCGAAGCGGCGGCAAGGATCACCACCAGCCCGTTGCCCGACCCGATCTGCATCAAGGCGCCCAGGATGATGATCGACGAAATGGCGTTGGTGATGGCCATCAGGGGCGTGTGCAGGCTGTGTGACACGTTCCAGATCACCTGCACGCCGACATAGACCGACAACACGAACACAATGAAGTGCGACATGAAACTGGCCGGCGCGAAAAGCCCCGCCAGCAGTATCAAACCGCCCCCGATCACCAGCATGCCGACCTGACTGCGGGTTTGCGCCTTGAACGCCGCGACCTCTGCCGCGCGCTTTTCTTCCACGGTCAGTTCGACGACCTTGGGCTTGGGCTTTTGCGCCGCAATCGCCGCAATCTTCGGCGGCGGTGGCGGGAAGGTGATGGCGTTGTCCTTGGCAACCGTGGCGCCCCGGATCACGTCATCTTCCATGTTATGCACGATCACACCGTCTTTCTTCGGTGTAAGATCGGTCAGCATGTGCCTGATATTGGTGGCATAAAGTGTGCTGGCCTGCGCCGCCATCCGGCTGGGGAAATCGGTATAGCCGACCACCGTCACACCGTTGTCGGACACGATCTTCTGGTCGGGCACCGTCAGGTCACAGTTGCCGCCGCGTTCCGCCGCAAGGTCCACAATCACCGACCCCGGCTTCATCATCGCCACCATGTCGGCGGTCCACAGCTTGGGCGCGGGCCGGCCGGGGATCAGCGCGGTGGTGATCACGATGTCCATTTCGGGCGCAAGTTCGCGGAACTTTGCCAGCTGCTTGGCTGCAAAGGCGGGGCTGCTTGGTGCCGCATAGCCGCCTGTCGCCGCACCGTCGGGCAATTCCGATGCATCAAATTCCAGATAGACAAAACTTGCGCCCATCGATTCGATCTGCTCGGCCACCTCGGGGCGCACGTCAAAGGCGTGCACAATCGCGCCAAGGCTGGTTGCGGTGCCAATCGCGGCCAGGCCCGCCACGCCCGCGCCCACGATCAGCACCTTGGCGGGCGGAACCTTGCCTGCCGCCGTCACCTGACCGGTGAAGAAGCGGCCAAAGTTGGACCCGGCCTCGATCACCGCGCGGTAACCGGCAATGTTGGCCATCGACGACAGCGCGTCCATCTTCTGCGCGCGGCTGATGCGGGGCACCATGTCCATCGCCACCACGGTCGCACCGCGGTCCTTGACGATCTCCAGCAGCTCTGCGTTCTGCGCAGGCCAGAAGAACGAGATCAGCGTCTGGCCCGCGCGCAGGGCTTGCGCCTCGGCCACTTCCGGCCCGCGCACCTTGACCAGCACATCAGCGGCGGCCACCACGGCGGCAGCATCGGCAAGAACCTCGACCCCGGCCTTCGCATACAAAGCGTCCGCGAACCCGGCCTTCAGACCCGCCCCGGATTGAATGCAGCAAACATGCCCCAGCTTCACCAGTTGCAGGGCCGAATCCGGGGTCATCGCCACCCGGTTCTCCCCCGCAAAAATCTCTGTCAACGCGCCTATCTTCACTGTGTTCCCCCGTCGTCAATGTGGGCGGTTCAAGGGACGGATCCCGTGACCACCGGTCAGATGCTGCGCGCGGCCCATCGGCCGCGCAACATTCGTTCAACGCCTGGTGCCGCTTACGGGGAAAATTCCGTCGCGTCCAGCCTAGACCTTTTGCATACCTGCCGTTCAGAACCGCCAGAACCAGCGGGGAACAGCTGCAAAATAAGCCTCTGCCCGTGCGCCGAAGCCACTGCGCAGCCGGTGCTCTTCATCAAGGATGAAGCGGCGTGTGATCAAAGCCACAAAGGCGGGAATCACTGGTAGCGCCAACACGGCGCCCCAATGCAGGATCGCTCCGGTCAAAATCATCGCATCTGCCAGATAGATCGGATTGCGGCTGATGCCGAAAACGCCGCCCGTCACCAAAGCCTGCGGATCACGGCGCGGGATAAAGGTGGTGCGGCCCAGCAGCATCTGCACCAGCGCCGCCGCCATAAGCAGCAGTCCAAGGGCAATCAGGACATCGCCCAGCAAGGCCAGCCCCCGGACGGGCCACAGCCGCGACAGCAGCCAACTGACACCAAGCGCCAAAGCCAGCCAAAGCGGCGGTATGTCCAGTTGCTTCACCGCAATTCTCCGATTTGTCCACGCCCGGTCTTTGGCAGCATGACCTGCGCGCGGCAAACGGCAAGCGATCAATCATTTCAAGCTTGAACCTTATCGAAACTGCCGTATTGATCATGGGGACCCAAAGGGGCAATCTGGCCCCAAGGCAGGAGACCGCCATGACCGATTTCACAGCCACCAAAGCCCGGTTCCACCTGCCTGCGGGCATGATCTATCTGGACGGCAACTCTCTTGGTCCGCTGCCGGTTGCCGCAGCGGCGCGTGTGGCGCACACGGTAACGGCGGAATGGGGCGACATGCTGATCACCGGCTGGAACAAGGCCGGCTGGATGGACAAGCCGA
>CAZCFC010000375.1:0-2880 GCA_964497815.1 uncultured Cypionkella sp. | reverse complement strand
CCTGTTCAACACGCAGCGTTTGTCGATCATCATCCTTCAGGTGTCGATTGTCGGGATTATCTCGCTGGGGGTCACGCAGGTGATCATCTCGGGCGGGATCGACCTTTCTTCGGGTTCGATCGTCGGCGCGACGGCAATGATCGTGATGAGCTTTGCGCAAACCGCGCTGGTCAACGGCAACCCGAACCCCAAGGCGATTTTTGGCGAATGGGCGATGGATCTGCCGGTGCTGGTGCCGATCGTGATCGGGCTTGGTGTCGGTCTGCTGGCGGGCTTGGTCAACGGCGCGCTGGTGGCCTATACCAAGATCCCGCCCTTTATCGCCACGCTGGGCATGATGGTTTCGGCGCGGGGCTTTGCGCGCTGGTGGTCCACCGGCAACCCGATCTCGTTTCCGACCGAAAGCTACAATGCCATCGGAACAGGCATGCGCCCGGTGTTCGTGTTCATCGCTTTGGCCGTGCTGTTTCACCTGATCATGACCTACACCAAGTACGGCAAGCACAGCTATGCCATCGGGTCCAATGAACAGGCCACCCGGATGTCGGGGATCAACGTCGACCGTCACAAGGTGCTGGTCTATGTGATCGCGGGGATGCTGGCGTCGATTGCCGCCATCGTGGTGTCGTCCAAGGGCCAGACCGCGCAGGCCAACATGGGTGTGATGTATGAACTTGACGCCATCGCCATGGCGGTGATCGGCGGGATTTCGTTGCAGGGGGGGCGCGGTTCGATCATCGGCACGGTGATCGGGGCGCTGATATTCGGAGTGATCATCTCGGGTTTCACCTTCCTCAAGCTGGACGCCTACTATCAAGAGATGGTGAAGGGCGTCATCATCATCGGCGCGGTTGTGCTGGACCAATGGCGGCAGAAAAGCCGGGCGAGGAGCTAGGCCATGAGCGACATCATTCTTGAAACCCGGGGTCTGACCAAACACTACGGCGGCGTGCATGCGCTGGACGATGCCAATTTCGTGCTGCGCAAGGGCGAGCATGTGGCGGTGGTGGGCGACAACGGTGCCGGCAAATCGACCTTCGTGCGGCAGATCACTGCTGTTGAACAGCGCACCGCCGGCAAGGTGTTCTTTGACGGGCAGGATGTGGCCTTTGCCGGGCCACTGCAGGCGCGTGAGGCCGGAATTGAAACCGTGTTCCAGACCTTGGCCCTGGCCGATGATCTGGACGTGCCGTCCAACCTGTTTCTGGGGCGCGAACTGTTCAAGTTCAAACTGGGGCCGTTTTCGGTGCTGGACCGCAAGACCATGCGCGCCCGCACGCTTGAGGCGCTGAAAACCACGGCGGTGAAGATCCCCAACGTGGACAACCCGATCCGCAACATGTCGGGTGGCCAGCGCCAATGCGTGTCGATCGCGCGGACGGCGGCGTTTGCGTCCAAACTGGTGATCATGGACGAACCGACTGCGGCCTTGGGGGTGCAGGAAACCGCGCAGGTGGAAAACATCATCCGCGGTTTGAAAGAGCGCGGCGTGCCGTTGATCCTGGTCAGTCACAACCTGCGGCAAGTCTTCGATCTGGTGGACCGGATCGTGGTGTTCCGGCGCGGGCGCATCGTCGCCTCCTTGCGCCGCGATGAGACCGATGGCAATGACATCGTAAGTTATATCACCGGCGTCAAAGGTGCCGGTGCCGAAGGGGCTTATGCCTGAGAAAGGGTACAACATGACTGTTAAATTCGGGCTTTTGGGCGCTGGCCGTATTGGCAAGGTGCATGCCAAGGCCGTGACCGGCGATGCGAATGCCAAACTGGTGGCCGTGGCCGATGCTTTCCCGGCTGCGGCGCAGGCGATTGCCGATCAATACGGCTGCGAGGTGCGTTCGATTGACGCCATTCTGGCCGCCAAAGACATTGACGCCGTGGTGATCTGCACCCCCACCGACACCCACGCCGATCTGATCGAGGCGTTCGTGAAGGCTGGCAAGGCGGTGTTCTGTGAAAAGCCGATTGATCTGTCGCTGGCGCGTGTGAAGGCATGCCTTGAGGTGGTGCGGGCCCACAACGGCACCTTGATGGTCGGCTTCAATCGCCGGTTTGACCCGCATTTCAAGGCAGTGCGGGCCGAAATCGACAAGGGCACGATTGGCGACGTCGAGATGGTGACGATCACGTCGCGCGATCCGGGCGCACCGCCGGTCGAGTATATCAAGCGGTCGGGCGGGATTTTCCGCGACATGACGATCCATGATTTCGACATGGCGCGGTTCATGCTGGGCGAGGACATCACCGAAGTCGTGGCAACTGCGGCGGTTCTGGTCGATCCGGCGATTGGCGTGGCCGGTGATTTCGACAGCGTTCAGGTGCTGCTGAAAACCGCCAGCGGCAAGCAGGCGATGATCTCGAACTCGCGCCGTGCCACCTATGGCTATGACCAGCGGGTCGAGGTTCATGGCGTTCTGGGTGCCGTGGCGGCCGAAAACCAGCGCCCGGTGTCGATCGAGGTCGCAACGGCCGCGGGCTATACCCGTCCGCCGCTGCATGATTTCTTCATGACGCGCTATATCGACGCCTACGCTGCCGAAATCGCCACTTTCATCGCCGCGATGGGTGGCAAGGGCAAGGCCGAGCCTTCGGGCGAGGATGGGCTGATCGCGCTGGCTTTGGCCGATGCGGCGGTGAAATCCGTGGCCGAGGGCCGCGTGGTGAAGATGTCTGAAATCCTGTAATCCGTTTGACGGGTTATGAAGACGCGGCGGGGGAAACCCTGCCGCGTTTTGCATTTCAACGGGCCCGAATGGGCTGGCTCAGGCTGTGCCGGGATGGGTGGAAGCCCCCGGTGCGGGATGATTTTTCTTCGAAAAATCCGGGGGGCTGTCTGCCCCCCGGATGCAATTGCCCGGGCAATTGCATCTCCCCCCGTGG
>CAZCFC010000374.1:0-2889 GCA_964497815.1 uncultured Cypionkella sp. | reverse complement strand
TTGGCCTGCCGCTGAACATGGACGGATCGGAAGGCCCGCGCGTGCAATCCACCCGCGCCTTTGCCCGCAACCTGACCCGGCTGACCGACCTGCCGATCACCTTCTGGGACGAGCGGTTGTCCACCGTCGCCGCCGAACGCGCGCTGCTGGAGGCGGATACGTCTCGAAAACGTCGCGCGCAGGTCATTGATCAAGTGGCGGCAGGTTATATCTTGCAGGGTGCGTTGGACCGGATGGCGCATATGGGTGGCTTTGATGCAAGGGATGGGGCCTGACGTGGCGGATGAGATCTGGAAGCGCGACGAAATCCAGTCGCCTTGTGTCAAGCTGTGCGTGATCCACCCCGAAGAACGCCTCTGTGTCGGCTGCCTGCGCAGCATTGACGAGATTTCCGGCTGGTCCCGCCTGACCCATGAAGACCGCGCCAGCATCATGGCCGACCTGCCGTCCCGCGCGCCGCGCCTGCAAAAACGCCGCGGTGGCCGCATGGCACGCATCGACCGCAGTTGATCGGACCAAACGCGCGCGGCGGGCCCGCCTGCCCGGGACCTTGGCCAGTGGATCAAACAGCCCCGGGAAGGCCCCCTGCGGCCCTGCTGGCAGCCTGACCTCCGCTGCGCTGACCGCCGCTGCGGCCTGCAATTCCGCACCCTGACCGCCAGCCCCCAGGCCGCCGCCGCCCCGTTACAGGTCAAGATCCCGGGCCGCAATCGCTGGCCGCTTGGGCCCTCTTGGGCGATGGTGGCAGGGCAAAGGCCTGGTTCCCGGCCAGGGGCAATGAACGGCAGCCAAACCACATGCCCCCAGCGCGGCCACAGGTGCAGATGCTGGCACCACACAACGCCCGCGGCCCCCCGTCCAGCCAGACAAACAGACAGACAGACAGACAGACAGACAGACAGACAGCAAAGCCCAGCCCCAGCCCCGCGATCAAGGTCCGCCAATCACAAGAAGTGTCGCCCAAAACTGGCCGAAAACCGGCCCCACCCTCCCCCGGGACGGCACGCGGACGCAGGCCAAAAACCGATAAAACTTATCTCAAAATGTCATCCTCTGTGCCCAAATATCCCACGGGGGAAGCCCCATTGCCCTTCGCAATGGGGCGCGGGGGTGTGAAACCCCCGCCGTTCATGCAGCAACCGCCCTCAGGGCGCGGTGATCCACGCGCCGATGTTTTCCATCAAGGGGCGGAAATAGGCGATGATGCGTCCCTCTGGCGGTGCAACGGCCCCCGCGGCCCAGGGGGCCACGCCATGAATGGTCATGCGATGCAGCAAGATCGCCTCGCCGGGCTGCGCCGAAAGTTCGACCCGGGGGCAGATCTCGAACACCCGGGCGCGGGCAGCGGTGTAGACATCGGTCAGATCCAGTTGGTCCCATTCCTGCGCAGGTGCCGCGCCAAAGGCATCCCAGAACGCCGCCCGGATGATTTCGTGACTGCCCTCCCAGACCACCAACGGCGCGGCTCCGGCGTCACAGGCGGTCAGCGGCAGTCCCAGTATCCACGCATGCGGCTCTTGCAGCATCCGTCGCCGCGCCGGGCCAACCGGCAGCAACCCGTCCAGATGTGCGGCATCGCGGTGCCGCCGGAATCGGAAGGCCGCCTCGGTTTCTGCGGCCGAGGGCTGCGGATAGCCGGGATACACCGCCGACAATTGCCCGCGGTGCAACGGTTGCTGGCGCAGCGGCAGGACCGCCCAGGGAAAGGCACAGCCCGCCACCGTACCCGCCGCATCATTGTCCAGCAACTCCAGCCCCACCGCCCAGGTGCCGCCACAGCGCAGCGGCTGCTCGGTCTGCGCCAGCGCTTCACGCGCCAACGGCCAGGCCGCCGCCGCCCAATCCGCTATCGCCGGATCAGGCCCGATCCGCTTCCATCCCGCCACCGCTACCATCCCATCACCTTGCGCAGCATGTTCAGCGCCACCAGCGTGATGAACACCGCAAAGGCCCGCTTCAACGGCTTTGGATCCATCGCATGGGCCAGCTTGACCCCCCAGGGCGTGGTGATCATCGTGGTGCCGATCACCAGCAGAAACGCGGGCAGGTTGACCGCCCCCACCGTGAAGGGCGGCGCAGCCGCGATGGGAACGAACAGGAAGGCCAGCACCGACGGCACCGCGATCAACACGCCAAACCCCGCTGCCGTCGCCACCGCCCGGTGGATCGGTACGGAATACAGGCTCATCAACGGCACACCAAAGGTGCCGCCGCCAATGCCCATCATCGCGGAAAAGAACGCCAGCGTCGTCGCCATGATCGCGCGCGCAGGCTGCCCCGGCAGCGCCTGTCCCAGCCGCCACTGCGACTTTCCAAACGCCATGTACAGCCCCGCCAGCCCCGCCAGCACCCCAAACACCACCTGCAACACCGCCGATTTCACCTGCGCCGCCACCAGCGTTCCCGCCAAGGCCCCGAAGATGATATAGGGGGCCCAGTCGCGCAACATCTGCCAATCCACCGCACCACGCCTGTGATGCGCGGCAACCGAACGCGGCGACGTGACCACGATCGTCGCCAGGGATGTGGCGACGCAGATCTGCATCAGCTGCGCCGAGCCGTACCCCAGACTGGTGAAGGCATAAAAGAACGCGGGCACCAGCACGATGCCGCCGCCCACACCCAACAGCCCCGCAACCACACCCGCCACCCCCCCGATCACCACCAACAGCGCGGCCATCGGCAGGAATTGCGCAAGATCAGACATCGGATTCTCCTTCGGTTTCCCCGACCCTAGCCCGCTGTGCCGGGTGTTCCAATTGGCAAACGCCATCGCCACAGGGTTCCTGCCACGGTCAACGCCAATACACGCGCCCGGTCGATGGGGGCCCGGTCGATGGGGGCCCGGGCGATGGGGGCCCGGGCGATGGGGGCCCGGGCGATGGGGGC
>CAZCFC010000373.1:0-2915 GCA_964497815.1 uncultured Cypionkella sp. | reverse complement strand
TCACAGCCCCGACCGCCGCCCGCTTCAGGATGTGATGACCTGCATCCGCGAGAAAACCACGATCCGGCAGGCGGGCTTGCTTCTGGCGTCCAATGCCGAGCGGCACCTGAAATCGCCTGCCGAGATGGCGCGCCTGTTTGCTGACTGGCCCCACGCCATCGCCGCCACGCGGGTGGTGGCCGATGCCTGCCAATTCGGATTGCAAGAGCTTGCCTATCACTACCCGCAGGAAACCGTCCCTGTCGGTGAGACCGCGCAAAGCCAACTGGACAAGCTGACATGGGCGGGGGCAGAGGCGCGCTATCCGGCTGGGGTGCCGCAAAAGGTGCGCGATCTGCTGATCAAGGAATTGCAGATCATCGGCATCAAGAAAATTCCGCAGTATTTCCTGACTGTCCACGAAATGGTGGTTTGGGCGCGGGGGCGGGGTATCCTGTGTCAGGGTCGCGGGTCTGCGGCCAATTCGGCGGTGTGCTTTGTGCTTGGCATCACCTCGGTTGATCCGGCCGAACAGGAACTGCTGTTCGAGCGCTTTATCAGCATGGACCGCGAAGAACCGCCCGACATCGACGTCGATTTCGAACATGAGCGGCGCGAAGAGGTGATCCAGCACATCTATGCCAAATATGGCCGCCACCGTGCCGGGCTTTGCGCCACCGTCATCCATTATCGCCCGCGCTCGGCCATCCGCGAGGTTGGCAAGGTCATGGGCCTGTCCGAGGATGTGACGGCGGCGCTGGCGAAAACCGTCTGGGGCAGCTGGGGCAGCAGCATGGGCGAAGAAAACTCACGTGAGGCGGGGGTGGATCTGACCGATCCGTTGCTGTCGCGCACCATCCGGCTGGCCGAACAGATGATCGGAATGCCGCGGCATCTGTCGCAGCATGTTGGCGGTTTTATCCTGACCGAAGGCCCGCTGCACGACACCGTGCCCATCGGAAACGCCGCCATGCCCGAACGCAGTTTTATCGAATGGGACAAGGACGACATCGACGCGCTGGGCATTCTGAAGGTGGATGTGCTGGCGCTGGGAATGCTGACATGTATCCGAAAATGCTTTGAGTTGCTGCAAAGCCATTACGGGATCACGCATGATCTGGCTTCGGTGCCGCCCGACGATACCGCCACCTATGACATGCTGTGCAGGGGCGACTCTGTCGGGGTGTTTCAGGTGGAAAGCCGGGCGCAGATGAACATGCTGCCGCGCCTGAAACCGCGGCGGTTTTACGATCTGGTGATCGAGGTCGCCATCGTCCGCCCCGGCCCGATTCAGGGCGATATGGTGCATCCCTATCTGCGCCGGCGCAGCGGGATCGAATCCGAAGATTACCCTTCGCCCGCGCCGCCGCATGATCCTGACGAATTGCGCCATATCCTCAGCCGCACCTGTGGCGTGCCGATCTTTCAGGAACAGGCGATGAAAATCGCCATGGTGGCTGCCGAGTTCAGCTCGAAAGAGGCGAATGCCCTGCGCAAGGCCATGGCCACCTTCCGGTCACGCGGGACCATCGGCGCGCTGGAAGACCTGATGGTGGGGCGCATGATCGCGCGTGGCTATGACCCCGATTTTGCGCGGCGCTGTTTCAACCAGATCAAGGGCTTTGGCGATTACGGCTTTCCCGAAAGCCACGCTGTCAGCTTTGCGCTGTTGGTCTATGTTTCATCCTGGCTGAAATGCCATCACCCCGCCGCCTTTGCCTGCGCGCTGCTGAATGCACAGCCGATGGGGTTTTACGCTCCGGCCCAGATTGTGCGCGACGCCCGCGAACATGGCGTCGAATTGCGGGCCGTGGATGTGAATTTCAGCGATTGGGACAATACGCTGGAACCCAACGGCACCGGGTTTGCCCTGCGTCTGGGGCTGCGACAGGTGGATGGCTTGCCCCGTGCCACTGCAGACCGGCTGATTGGCGCGCGCGGCGATCCTTTCGTCAGCCTGCCCGACTTTGCGCTGCGGGCGGGGCTGACAGGCCGCTTTGTCCATGCCCTGGCGGCGGCGGATGCCTTCCGGTCGGTGGGGCTGGACCGGCGCGCGGCGCTGTGGGAGGCAAGGGCGCTGAAAGACGCCCCGGACCTGCCGCTGTTCCAACCCGGCCAGGATGAGGGGGCCGAACCCCTGACGGCCCTGCCGCAGATGCCGCTGTGTGAACATGTGGTGGCCGATTACCAGACCCTGCGGCTGTCTCTCAAGGCGCATCCGATGGGTTTTTTGCGCGCCAGCATGGCCCGGCAGGGTTTTGCGCGCGCCGCCGATCTGGCCCGGATGGGCAACAACCGCCGCCTGAAACTGGCCGGGCTGGTGCTGGTGCGCCAGCGCCCCGGCAGCGCCAAGGGTGTCTGTTTCATCACGCTTGAGGATGAAACCGGTGTCGCCAATCTGGTGGTCTGGCCCAAGGTGATGGCTGCCTTCCGCAAGGTGGTGATGACCGCCCGGCTGTTGCAGGTGACAGGCCGGTTGCAGCGCGATCCGGTGTCGGGCGTCACCCATATCGTCGCCGAAACCCTGCAAGACCGCAGCGATGTGCTGCTGCGCCTGTCCGACAAGGCCCTTGTCTCGCCGCTGGCACGCGCCGATGAGGTCAAATCCCCAACTCCGGCCGCACCCCAGGGCCACCCCCGCAACGCCCGCATCCTGCCCGCATCCCGCGACTTCCATTAAAACGCCGCCCGCCCCGATCCCGCCAGATCGCCGGCAAAGATGCAATGCCATCGGGGCAGGTGGATGATCCAGCGTGTCAGGGTTCACGAGGTCGGGCATCACAAGTGTCCCGGGGTTGCCTTGCCGTCGCCTTGCGCCAAAGAACAAGACAAGACGACAACGCATGATCGCGCGGGCTTCAATCCCCCCCCCACCCCCGAAAGCCGCGCAAGGGTTGGTCGCGGGCCAGGGCAAGCGCCGCCTTTCCAGACAGACC
>CAZCFC010000372.1:223-2919 GCA_964497815.1 uncultured Cypionkella sp. | reverse complement strand
AGGTCATTCTTGGGGTCGGGTTTACGCATCACCAAGCTGATACGTGGCGCAATGGGGAGTGTCATCTTGGGCGCAGCCCCAAAACTTGACGGGCTTCAACTATAGCTGCCAAGGGGCGGCCTGCCAAACGGGCGGACTCAGCGCTGTGGGCTGCCATTTGGCCGTTACTGGCCAAGGCGAGAGATCCAGGCAGGCGAAAGTTATCTTCCAGCCCCGTTCGCAGCCCCTGCGCCAAAGCCAGAGCCAAAAGATGCGCGCGCCCCTGCGCAGATCCAATGCCCCCAAGGCTGACGATGGCCCCCTGTGGCAGGCTGGCCATGATCGCGCCCACAGACAGCGCATCGGCTTGTGCACCCGCAACATTGCCCAAAATGACATTGACGAAATAGGGCGGTGTCACCAACCCTTCGGCAATCAGGATGTGCAGGAAATTGACCATGCCCAGATCGAAAACCTCAAGCTCGGGTTTGACCCCGGCATCTTGCATCGCGCGGGCCAAGACGCGGATTGTATCGGGGCTGTTGATGGACGGACCGCCCGCGAAATTCAACGATGACAGGGTCAGGGACGCCATGTCAGGCCGGATGTCCAACGGCAAATCCAGAACCGCGCGACGTTCGGCTACGGTTTGGCCGTGCCGCCCGCTAGTGGATGCGACAAGGATCATCTTTTCCGTCTGCGAGCAGCCACGCAACGCCGAAAAGAGGTCGCCGTAACGCGCAGGGTCATTGGTGGAAGCCCCCTGATCATCGCGCACGTGAAAATGACCCATCACCACGCCATGGGCAGCAGCGGTCTGAGCGTCTGCCAGAATTTCGGCGGTGGAATAGGGCACGGCGGGATTGCGCGCCTTGTCCGACACCGCGCCGGTAAATGCCAGATTGATCATAAATCCCTTGGGGGTAGTCTTCGGCAAGCCCGTCATGTGGCGGCCTGCCGCGTGGCGCACCAATCCTGCACGGCCGAAATGACGCGATCCTGATGCGCCTCAAGCCCATTCCACAGGGGCAGGCGCAAAAGACACTGGGCGGCGCGGTTCGTGGCCCGCATATCACCCACACTACGGCCAAAGCGCAGGCCCGCGGGCGACGAATGCAAGGGCACATAATGCGACACCGCAGCGATTCCCGCGCGCGACAGCCAGCCCTGCAGGTCGTGTCGCGCCTGTTCATCGGGCAGCATAAGGAAAAAGATATGCGCGTTGTGATCTGCATCTAAGGGCGGGTGGGGCAGGGTGAAATGACCTGCCTGTTCAGCGCCGCGCAGCGCGCTGTGGTAGCGGTTCCACAATGCCAAACGGGCAGCATGGATCTGGCCCACCCGTTCCAGCTGCGCGCACAAAAACGCAGCCGTCAATTCGCTGATGATCTGTGAAGACCCCAGATCTTGCCATGTATAGGCATCCACCGCCCCGCGTAGAAACCGGCCTCGATCGGTGCCCTTTTCGCGCAAAATCGCCGCGCGATCCGATAGGGCAGGATCGTTCACGACCAAAGCCCCGGCTTCGCCCGCGCTGATGTTTTTCGTGCCGTGAAAACTGAACGCGGATGTGGCGCCAAAACTGCCCGCCATTTTCCCGCTGCGCGACGCCCCATAGGCTTGGGCCGCGTCTTCTACGATGGCCAGACCATGCTGGCACGCCAGACCGCACAATGCGGTCATGTCGGCCACGACACCGGCGTAATGCACGACAAAAATCGCCCGTGTGCGCGGTGTGACCGCCGCCTCTACCGCGCGCGGGCAGATGTTTTGGGTGATGGGGTCCACATCCACGAACACTGGGCAGGCCCCGCGCAACACAATGGCCGTAGCTGTGGAGACAAATGTGAAGGATGGCAAGATCACCTCATCCCCAGGAGCCAAATTCAAAAGAATGGCCGACATTTCCAAGGCTGCGGTGCAGGACGGTACCACGGCGGCCCAATGCCCACCCGTTGTGGCCAAGATCAGCTTTTCGCATGCTGCACTTTGTGCGCCGGGCCCCGAAAGCACGCCTTGTTCCAACACAGAGGCAATGCGCGCGATTTCAGACCCAATGATGTTGGTGCGGCTAAAGGGTACGCTGCTCAATTCAGTTCACATCTCATTTTACCATCTCATTTCAGCACAGATACAGCCATTCGACCTAGGGCGGACAATCGATTTTCCAGCATGTACACATTGAGCCTATTTTTATCTAGAGAAGTATTCAATCATGCACGTGTGAAAGAATTTTTCCGAACGACGGACATCTGGTTCCAGGGTGGCAGGGCATGGGATTGCAATTTGCACGACGCCGAGGTCGGGCAGTAACCTTTTCTGTGACGCCATGCGCGCAACGAATTGTTTGGGTGTTCCGGCCGAATATTTTAACAAATCCGCGCGGCGTCGGTATGACGACCCTGGCTATCCCGCTGATCCGGTTGAACAAATTTACCGGGTTTTGCGTGACGGGGCCTGCGAGACCGGTACCTACGCGCTAAAGCTGTTTCCATCCCACAGCGTTCGTGTGATGCGCCATTTGGATTGGACCGCAGTGCTGCCCGATCTGCATTTCGTGCATCTGACGCGCGCCGATGTGTTGGCGCAGGCGATTTCCTTGGTCAAGGCGCACCAGACGGGCCGGTACAGATCGACCGACGCAGTTGCGGGGCGGTCGGTCCAGTTTGACGCGCGCGCGATTCGCGTAGCCATTGACCGCATCACCGCCGCAAATG
>CAZCFC010000372.1:0-213 GCA_964497815.1 uncultured Cypionkella sp. | reverse complement strand
CTTTTTTGCGCGACGCGGCATTGCCCCCCTGCGTCTGATTTATGAAGATGTCATGGCCGATCTGCCCGACGCGTTGGCGCGGGTGGGTGGTTTGGTGGGGGGCACGCCGACATTGGGGCCCGACTGGCACCCCACCTTGAAACCCCAAAGAAATGGCGTCAGCGCAGATTGGCGCGCGCTTTATCTGGCGTGGGAAGAAAATCGCAGCGTCTG
>CAZCFC010000371.1:0-2927 GCA_964497815.1 uncultured Cypionkella sp. | reverse complement strand
CAACACTCGAATGGGTCGACTGGTTCAACAACCGCCGCCTGCTCGAGCCAATCGGGAACATCCCACCCGCAGAAGCCGAAGCGAACTTCTACGCAGCTCTGGAAACTGACGCCATGGCTGCGTAACTAACGTCAATCAGCCTCCGGCAAACCCGGCGCGGTTCACTCACGATGGATTCGCGTTCCTCTTCCGTACCGGCGCTGCAGGTTGACCAAGTATCTTCAAACCAGCTCGGCACATCAGACGGCAACCCGATGAACCGTCTGTCCCGGTTTGCCATGACCAGACGCCGAAACATCTTTGGTGCATCCGCGTATTGATCGTCGGTCACGTCCATGTCGTAGACGATCCCACGCAGTCCACTGTCGAAGGAAATCGGGTATGCACCGGCAGGAATGTCAGGAAGCGACAAATAGCCCTTATCGTTTAGCTTATAAATGTAAAAGCCGCCGTAACCTACGACCCCGATGACCAAGAGCTTGGTAAACCAACCCATAAGACATTTCCTCATCATGTGGGCCGAACACTGGCACCGCCACTAGACGGGCTGCAAGGTCAGCTGTCGCGGTACAACCCCAAACACTGTGTTCCACCATCAACCCAGCACACTGTGTTCAACACACCATCCCAGAACACGGTGTTCAACACAGCAAACGAGTCGTGCAGTAAGGGGCAGGGCAAGAACGCACATAGAACTGTGCAATGACTGTGCAACGCACGAACTCCGAAGTGTGCTATGCGTAAGTGCTTGATTTTGTTCTTGAAAGTGGTGCCCGGAGCCGGAATCGAACCAGCGACACGCGGATTTTCAATCCGCTGCTCTACCAACTGAGCTATCCGGGCACGCAGCCTGTGGGTCGAAACCCGCTTGGTGGGGGCGTGATACGTCAGGTGCGCGGGGCTGTCCAGAGGGTTTTGCCAGAAAAATGCGTCTGCGGTAAGATCATTGTGGGCGGGGTGTTGTGGGCGCGTCTTCGGGGGGATTTTCGTCGTCGATGGCCTCGGCTGGAATGGCGTAAGCGCCGGTAAGCCATTTGCCCAGATCAATATCTGCGCAGCGGCGCGAACAGAATGGGCGGTATTTTGCGTCCGTATCGCGGTGGCAGATCGGACAACTCATGCCAGCACGTCCGCCAGCGGCAAACGATCACGCTTGCGAGTCATCTCGTAGAGGCCAAGCGTGGTCCAGCCCGCCAGATTGACCTCGGATTCCGACTTGAACGCCGAGCGGATCACCTGGTCCAGAATCGCGCGCTCTTTTTTCGGCATCGGTGCAAAGTCGATCACCACCTGTCCGCCAAGCCCCCGCAGCCGCAGCTGGCGCGGCAGTTCGCGGGCGGCGGCGATGTTGACCTTCAGGGCGGCGGCGGGCGAGGTGTCGTTGCCGGTGTTCACGTCCACCGCCAGAAGCGCGCGGGTCGGTTCAACCATCATATGGCCTTCGCCAAGCGCCACGCGCGGGGTCAGCAGGGCGTCGATCATTTCAAGCACGTCGTGGTCGGCAAACCCGCCCTCGATCACCTGATCGGGTTCGGGATCGGCCCAGTCGCGCCACGCGGTTTCATGCGCGCCAGCCCCTTCGACCAGCAGCTCGGCCTCGCCTTGCACATCGGACAGAACCGCCTGCGCAAGTTCGCGCATCGCGGTGATATCCTCGGCAATTTCATCGTCATTCGCCCCGGTGCAGGCCGATCGCAGGATCAGGCCAAGCGTTTCATCCGCCCCCGCCATAGCCTCGGCTGCCACCGTCTCCAGTTCGGACCGTACTGTCTCGTCCTTGATCCTGCGTGAGATGTTCAGCCCCGGCGCGCCGGGTGTGACGATCGCGTAGCGCGATTTGAACAGCAGCCGGGTGGTGACAGGATAGGCCTTGCCCGCCTCGGCCGGCCCGGTGATCTGCACCAGCAGGCGTTGACCGGGGGCAATCCCGGCAGTCTGACGCAAAAAGCCCGAGCCTTCGGGCAGCTTCACGAACAGACCGCCCTGGCCCTTCATCGGCCTGTCCGCCACAGCGCGGTAAATCGCGCCGGGCAGGGGGGCGTCGGTGGCCGGATCAACCGCAAGATCCTCCAGCCGCCCATCGACCACCAAGGCGGCAGCGGGGCGGTCTTTCAGCGTGTCGAGCAGCACAAGGCGGCTTGCGGGGATCATGGCAGTCTCCAGACGGGGTGGCCGGCTGCGGTCAGCAGGGCGGCGGTTTCGGCCAAAGGCAGGCCAACGATGCCGGTAAAAGAGCCTGAAATCCATGGGATAAATGCCCCGGCGGCGCCTTGGATGGCATAGCCACCGGCTTTGCCTTGCCATTCCATCGAGGCAAGATAGGCGTTCAGTTCAAGGTCAGACAGGCGTTTCATCTTGACGGCGGACACACTGTCGCGCGCCCATATCCGGTCACCCCGGCGCACGGCAACGGCAGTGATCACCTGATGGCGGCGCCCGCCCAGATCGGTCAGGAATTGCGCGGCCTCCCCCGCGTCGCGGGGCTTGCCAAGGATGCGACGGCCAAGGGCAACGGTGGTATCGGCACACAGCACGATATCCTCCGGCCCCGCCTGCACCGCCAGCGCCTTTTCGCGCGCCAGCCGCATGCAATACGGGCGTGGCAGTTCGGCCTTTTTCGGGTCTTCGTCAATGTCTGGCGGAAGAATGGCGTCAGGCACCAACCCCAGTTGCGCCAGAAGTTCCTTCCGGCGCGGGCTGCCTGATCCGAGGATAAAGCGCATCAGGTCTCTCCGCGTATCTTGGTCCGAAAACCGGTTCCCACGTTTTGGGAAGCGGTTACTTGAAGCGGTAGTTGATACGGCCCTTGGACAGGTCGTACGGGGTCATTTCCACCTGTACCTTGTCGCCTGCCAGAACGCGGATGCGGTTTTTGCGCATCTTGCCTGCCATCACCGCAATCAATTCATGGCCGTTGTCGAGTTCAA
>CAZCFC010000370.1:0-2941 GCA_964497815.1 uncultured Cypionkella sp. | reverse complement strand
CTGTATACCCCCAAACACGAGGCGGCGTGGAAGCGGATCAACGATTTCATCCATTCCGACTCCCGCGCCAAGATTTGCTGTCAGATCGGTCATTCCGGGCGCAAGGGGTCAACGCAGGTGGGCTGGGCCGATGCCGATGCGCCCCTGGTGTCGGGCAACTGGCCGTTGCTGTCGGCCTCTGCAATCCCATGGCAGACCGGGAATGCCACGCCCAAGGCGATGGACCGTGACGATATGGACAAGGTGCTGCGGCAGTTCGTCAAAGCGGTGGAAATGGCTGAGGGCGCCGATTTCGACATGATCGAATTGCACGCAGCACATGGCTATCTGATCTCGTCCTTTATCTCGCCACTGTCGAATACCCGCGAGGACGAATACGGCGGTAGCCTTGAAAACCGCATGCGCTATCCGCTGGAGGTGTTCCACGAGATGCGCGCGGCCTGGCCGGGGCACAAGCCGATGGCGGTGCGCATTTCCGCCAACGACTGGGTGGATGGTGGCGTAACCCCTGCGGAAGCCGTTGAAATCGCGATGATGTTCGCGATGGAGGGGGCGGATATCATCGACGTGTCCGCCGGGCAGACCAGCACAGACGCGCGCCCCGTCTATGGCCGCATGTTCCAGACCCCGTTCAGCGACCGCATCAGGAATGAGGCGGGGCTGGCGACGATGGCGGTGGGCAATATCACCGAGGCCGAACAGGTGAACCAAATATTGCTGGCGGGGCGTGCCGATCTTGTCTGCCTTGCGCGTCCGCATCTGGCCGATCCCTATTGGACCTTGCATGCGGCCGTTGATCAGGGCGATGCTGGCACGCACTGGCCGCTGCCCTATCTTGCGGGCCGCGATCAGGCCCGGCGGCTGGCGCAAAAGCAGCAAGAGCAGATCCGGGTATGACCATGCTTGGCAAACGGGTGCTGATCACGGGTGGCGGCTCGGGGGCGGGGGAAAACCTTGCGCTGGGCTTTGCCGGGGCCGGGGCCGAGGTGGTGATCGCGGGGCGCAGGCTGGACGCTTTGCAGGCGGTTGCGGCCAAGGGCACGGGCATCCGTGTCGTGCAGGCCGATGTCACCGACGAGTCGCAGGTGGCGGCGATGTTTGCCGCAGCCGGGCCTTGTGACGTGGTGATTGCCAACGCCGGGGCTGCGGATTCCGCGCCCATGGCCAAGACGTCGCTGGCGCAATGGAACGCGATGCTGGCGGTCAACCTGACCGGCGTGTTCCTGACCCTGCGTGATGGCCTGAACCAGATGCCGGGTTGGGGGCGGTTGATTTCTGTGGCCTCCACCGCCGGGTTGAAGGGCTATGCCAAGGTAGCCCCTTATGCGGCGGCAAAGCATGGGGTGGTGGGGCTGACACGGTCACTGGCGCTGGAAATCGCCCGGCGTCCGGTGACGGTGAACGCGATTTGCCCCGGCTTTCTGGACACGCCGATGACGGATCATTCGGTGCAGGTGATTGCGGACAAGACCGGGCGATCCTTGTCCGATGCCCGCGCGGCGCTGGCAGCGATGAACCCGCAGAACCGTCTGATTGCGCCGTCAGAGGTCACCGCCATGGCGCTTTATCTCTGTGGCCCCGGATCAGAGGGCATCAACGGTCAGGCCCTGTCGATTGCGGGGGGCGAGATATGACCGATCAGTCCAAACGTCGCCTGAACATGTGGATCCGGATGCTGGGTGTGACGCGCATGTCGGAAAGCCATCTGCGCGAGTTTTTGCGGGTGAAGCACGACACCACCTTGCCACGCTTTGACGTGATGGCGGCGCTGTATCGGCGGCGCGACGGGGTGACGATGAGTGAGCTGTCGCGGATGCTGCTGGTGTCGAACGGCAATGCCACGGCGGTGGTGGACCGGCTGGAAAAAGACGGGCTTGTCCGGCGCACACAGTCGGATGCGGACCGGCGCACGGTGTTTGTGGCGCTGACCCCCGAAGGGTTGGCAAGTTTCGAAGGGCTGGCCTCGGACCACGAGCATGAGGTGGACCGGCTGTTTGCCGGTCTGTCCGAGGCAGATCTGGATGCGTTGACCGAGATTTTGAAAAGGATGGGCAAGGCATGAAACTGGCCGATTTGAAGCCACAGCATTTCCTGTGGCAGGTGACGGATCGGGTGGCCGTGCTGCGACTGAACCGACCCGAACGCAAGAACCCGCTGACCTTTGACAGCTATGCCGAGTTGCGCGACCTGTTCCGCGATCTGGTTTATGCGGACGATGTGGATGTGGTGGTATTTGCGTCGAACGGCGGCAACTTCTGCTCGGGCGGCGATGTGCATGACATCATCGGACCGTTGATCGGGCTGCCGATGGCGGATTTGCTGGCATTCACCCGGATGACCGGTGATCTGGTCAAGGCCATGATTTCCTGTGGAAAACCGATCATCGCGGCGGTCGATGGGGTGGCGGTGGGGGCGGGCGCGATCATCGCGATGGCGTCTGATCTGCGTCTGGCCACGCCAGAGGCAAAATGCGCGTTTCTGTTCACGCGGGTGGGGCTGGCGGGCTGTGACATGGGCGCCTGCGCCATGCTGCCGCGCATCATCGGGCAGGGGCGGGCGGCCGAACTGCTGTACACGGGCCGGGTGATGACCGCGCCCGAGGGCGAACGCTGGGGCTTCTGGAATGCGCTGCACGGCGCGGATGTGCTGGAGGTCGAGGCACTGACGCTGGCCCGCCGGTTGGCGGCCGGGCCGGTCTTTGCGCATTCGGTGACCAAGACGCAACTGGTGCAGGAATGGGACATGGGCCTGATGGCTGCGATCGAGGCCGAGGCGCAGGCACAGGCGATCTGCATGCAGACCAAGGATTTCGAGCGGGCCTACCGGGCGTTCGTGGCCAAGGAAAAGCCGGTGTTTGCCGGGAACTGACGGCTTTGCGCCAAGCGCCGGGGGTTTCACACCCCCGGACCCCCGTGGGATATTTGAGGACAGATGAAACATG
>CAZCFC010000369.1:0-2941 GCA_964497815.1 uncultured Cypionkella sp. | reverse complement strand
AAACGGTGACAGAATTGCGAAGGGGCGGTATGCTGGCCGCAATGACCCGCGTGACAGCGGGCGGACAGGTTTTGCAGGAACAGTATGGCAGTGTCTCCCGGTCAGGGTAGCCTAGGAAATCGGCTTGCGATGTGGCGCGCGCTGCGGGCGGCCGTGGCCACGGGGTTTGTGTCGCAGCCCGAGCCGCGCAGCATTGGTCTTTACGCGCGAGGGCGGCAGTTGGTGGCGGGAAATTTCCTGTTCGCCGGGCAGGTGGTGGAGGCGCCGGGCGTGGCGATCTGGGATGTGGCGCTGGCCCATCCGGCGATGGCGGCTGAGGCGCAGGGGTTTGTCTGGTTGGATGATCTGGCAGCTTTGGGAGATGCGGCGGCGCGGGCGCGGGCGCAGGCCTGGCTTTGGGACTGGATCGCGCGCCATGGTGCGGGCAAGGGGCCGGGGTGGACGCCCGATCTGACCGGACGGCGGCTGATCCGTTGGATCAACCATGCGCTGCTGCTGTTATCGGGGCGCGACCGGGTGCAGTCCGAGGCCTATTATCGCAGTCTGTCGGCGCAGGTGGTGTTTCTGTCGCGGCGCTGGTCGCATGCCGCACCCGGCCTGCCCCGGTTTGAGGCGTTGACCGGGCTGATCTATGCCGGGCTTGCGCTGACCGGGATGGAGGCGCGCGTTGCCCCGGCGGTCGCGGCACTGGCCGAGGAATGCGTTCGCGAGATTGGCGCCCAGGGCGGCATTCCCACCCGGAACCCCGAGGAATTGCTGGAGGTGTTCACCCTGCTGACCTGGGCCGAGCAGGCGCTGACCGAGGCCGGGCGTATCCCGCCTGCGGCCCTGGTGGCGGCGTTGGAGCGGATGGCCCCGACATTGCGGGCGCTGCGCCATGCCGATGGCGGTCTGGCGCGGTTTCATGGCGGTGGGCGCGGGGTTGAGGGACGGCTGGATCAGGCGCTTGCGGTGGCGGGGGTCAAGCCTGTGTCGATGAGCGGGTCGGTGCTGGCCATGGGTTTTGCGCGGCTGTCTGGGGGCCGCAGCACAGTGATCGTGGATGCTGCGGCCCCGCCGGATGGGCGTGCAGGCGTGTTGGCCCATGCGTCGACCATGGCGTTCGAGCTGACCTCGGGGCGCCGGCCTTTGGTGGTTTCTTGCGGATCGGGCGCCCCCTTTGGCAGCGAATGGCGGCTTGCGGGGCGGGCGACCCCTTCGCATTCAACGCTGGCGGTCGAGGGGTTTTCGTCATCCCGGTTGCAGGCGGGGGATGGGCCAGAGGCGATGACCGACCGCGCCCAGATCACCGCGCTGCGTCAGACCGCCACGCCAGAAGGCCAGCATCTGTATCTGGCACATGATGGCTGGTCGGCCACGCATGGGCTGACCCATGCCCGCGATCTGCGGCTGTCGGCGGATGGGCGCATGATGACAGGCGTGGATGTTCTGACCGCACAGACCCCGGCAGAGCGGCTGCGGTTCGAGCGGCTGATGACCGACGGGCGGCTGGAGGGGGTGGGCTTTGCCCTGCGATTTCATCTGCACCCCGATGTCGATGCCGCGCTGGATATGGGGGGCACGGCCGTTTCCCTTGCGCTGAAAAGTGGCGAGATCTGGGTGTTCCGCCACGATGGGCACGCGAAACTGTCGCTGGATCCGTCGGTGTTTCTGGAAAAAGGTCGCCTGAAACCGCGGCCGACGCGGCAGATCGTCCTTTCCGCCCGCGCGATGGAGTTGGAAACGCGGATCGGCTGGACCTTGGCGAAAGCACAGGATACTCCGCTTGCCATCCGGGATCTGGACCGCGACGAGATGCCGGTGCCGATCTGACGTGCCAAACTGACCTTACGGGGCTGCCATGACCAATCTTGTTCCGATCGGCCGCGCGCTGATTTCTGTATCCGACAAATCCGGCCTGCTGGATCTGGCCCGTGCCTTGGCGGCGCAGGGAGTGGAGCTTATTTCCACCGGTGGCACCAGTGGCATGTTGCGCACGGCGGGGCTGAAGGTGCGCGATGTGTCTGAAGTCACTGGGTTTCCTGAAATGATGGATGGCCGCGTGAAAACCCTGCACCCGAACGTGCATGGTGGATTGCTGGCGCTGCGTGATGATGATGAACACCTGCTGGCCATGGCCGCGCATGGGATCGAGCCGATTGATCTGCTGATCGTCAATCTGTACCCGTTCGAGGAAACCGTGGCCAAGGGTGCAGATCACGACACCTGTATCGAGAACATCGACATCGGCGGGCCCGCGATGATTCGTGCCGCGTCGAAAAACCACCGCTTTGTGACGGTTGTGACCGATCCGGCCGATTATGCAGGGTTGCTGGACCAGATGCGCGCGCATCAGGGGGCAACAACGCTGAGCTTCCGGCAGAAGCTTGCGCTGACGGCCTATTCCCGCACCGCGGCCTATGACACCGCCGTTGCGGCATGGTTGTCGAAAGAGCTGGATCAGCCATTCACGCGGTCGAAATCCTTTGGCGGCACTTTGGCCCAAGGCCTGCGCTATGGTGAAAACCCGCATCAGGCGGCGGCGTTCTATACCGATGGCAGCCGCCGTGAAGGGGTGGCGACGGCCCGGCAATGGCAGGGCAAGGAACTGTCCTACAACAACATCAACGACACCGATGCCGCGTTTGAACTGGTGGCCGAATTTGCCGGGGCGGGACCGGCCTGCGCCATCATCAAGCACGCCAACCCCTGCGGCGTCGGCACCGCAGGCAGCCTGAAAGAGGCTTATCTGCGTGCCTATGCCTGCGATCAGACCAGTGCCTTTGGTGGGATTGTTGCGCTGAACCAGCCGCTGGACGCCGAAACAGCCGAAGAAATCGTCAAGATCTTCACCGAAGTGGTGATTGCACCGGGGGCGTCCGATGAAGCGCGCGCGATTTTTGCCGCCAAGAAGAACCTGCGGCTGCTGACCACCAAGGGTCTGCCCGATCCATCGGTGAAA
>CAZCFC010000368.1:0-2948 GCA_964497815.1 uncultured Cypionkella sp. | reverse complement strand
CGGTCGATCAGCTCGATATGCTCGATCCGGTGGCGCATGTCGCGAAAGCCGTTCGCCAGCCCTGCCGCCTCGTAGCCGTCAATCGTGGTGCGCACGGCACCGTCGCCAATCGCATGCACCGCAATCTGCAACCCCCGCCGGTCAATCTCGGTGCAGATCGCCTTGAACCGTGCGGGTTCAAACAGCGGCTCGCCGGTTATGTCGGTTCCGGGATAGGGATTCAGCATGAAGGCCGTGCGGCTATCGACCACCCCGTCCATGAACATCTTGACGAAACCCGAAGACAGCCAGTCGTCGTCATACTCTGCCGTCATCGCGCTGGCGCGGTCCAGCTCGGACAACTCCATATGCGGTTTGAAATGAAACGGCACCTTCACCCGCGCGGTCAACCGCCCCTCTTGCTGCATCTCGCGCAACAGCTGACAGGTATAGCGGTTGCCATCCATGTTCACCATCGAGGTGATGCCATGCCCCGCGCAATGCGCAAGGCCAGCCGCGATCTTGTCCTTGTCCCTGGCCCGCACCGCCTCTGACGGCCAAGGCTCTGGCTCTCCGCCGGTGGCAATGCCCAACTGCAAATGCGCCTCGCCGCCCAAGGCAAGTATCGGGCCAAAGGCCTCGAACTCGCGCAATTCGCCCGTCGCCGTGCCGTCGGGTGCCATCACCACCTCATGCCCATGCGGCATCTGGGCCCCCTGCAGCAAACCCGCCGCCCGCAACGCCGCCGTGTTGGCCCAAACCGTGTGGTGATCGGGCGACATCATCGCAATCGGGCGATCGGCCATGATCCGGTCCAGATCCTGCCGCGTCACCGGGGCACCCAGGATTTCATAGCTTGCGCCCTGCGCCATCAACAGCGCGTTGTCGGGAAACCGCAAAGCGTAACCCGCGAAAGCCGCCTTCAACGCGTCAAAGCCGTAAAGCCCGCCAATCTGCAACTGCACCAGCTCGTTGCCACCCAGCACCAGATGCAGATGGCTTTCGACAAAACCGGGCAGCAACGTCCGTCCGTCCGCATCAATCACCCGGGTCTGCGGGCCCGCCAGCGCCGCCACCTCGGCCGCCGTCCCCACCGCCACGATCTTGCCCGCAGCCAAGGCCACCGCCTCGGCCCGCGGCCGCGCCGCATCCATCGTCAAGACCCGCGCGTTGGTCACAATCATCTCAGCCGTCATTTTTCTGGTCATCCTCTGTGCCCAAATATCCAAGCGGGCATTCCGGCCCGCCATGGTCTGCGCCGCAGCCAGCGGCCGCCTTGCCAATTATTCCCGCTGCGCCGCCACGCGCTCGGCCATCACACACAGCATCTCGAACATGATCGAGATGCCAAGCCACGCCGTCCCGCCACTGGCGTCAAACGGCGGTGACACTTCAACCAGATCAGCCCCCACGATATTGACCCCCTTCAACAGCCGCGCCACCTGCAGCGCCTGCCATGAATTCGGCCCGCCCACCTCGGGGGTGCCCGTGCCCGGTGCAAAGGTCGGATCGACGAAATCTATGTCATAGGTGATGTAGGTATCGCCCTGCCCCACGATCTCGCGGGCTTCGGCCATCACATCCTCAACGCCGCGCGCATGCAATTCTGCAATCGGGATGATCCGAATGCCATTGGCCGCCGCGAAATCCCAATCCTCGCGGCCATAAGCCGTGCCGCGAATGCCGATCAGGCAATAGCGCTTGGGGTCCAGAAGTCCCTCTTCCACCGCGCGGCGGAAGGGCGTGCCGTGGTTGTAACGGCTGGTGCCGAAATAGACGTCGTTCAGATCGGTGTGACTGTCGAACTGAATCATGCCCACGGGCCGCGCCTTGGCCACCGCCCGCAGGATCGGCAGCGTGCACAGATGATCGCCGCCCCCGGTCAGCGGCAACACCCCCGCCGCCACGACACGGTCATAAAACGCTTCCATCCGCGCCAGACTGTCCATCAGATCGGCGGGATTGGGTGCCACATCGCCCAGATCGGCACAGCGGGCCAACTCGAACGGTGCCACCCAAGTCGTGCCGTTCATCGCCCGGATCATGGTGGACAGGTCGCGCAACTGCCGGGGCCCATGCCGTGGGCCGGGCCGGTTGGTGGTGCCGCCATCCCAGGGCGCGCCGATCAGCCCGATCTCAACCTCGGCAAACCGCGCATGATCAAACGGCACATGCGGCAGCCGCATAAAGGTGGGGATACCCGCGAATCGCGGCAGATCAAAGCCGGATACGGGGGCGAAAAATCCATCATTGGTCGGCTTGGTCATATGGTGCCCCCTCCCTGGGGCGATTCCTTTGCGGTATCTGATCAAATCCCATGGCGCTTGTCAGCCGAAGCACGACCGCAATCGTCCCTTTGCGACAGTTGCCGCCACAGGCGGGGTTGACCCGCCCGCGCCGATCAGTCCTTATCGCCGAACTCACACCCCAAGGGATGCGACGATGTTCTCCAAACCTGCCGACCCCACCGCTGCCCCAGTTACACGCCCGACCTCTGGCGGCAACATCAGCAGCAACAACCGCTCTATCCTGTCCTCTGATCTGCGGATTGTGGGCGAAATCACCTCGACCGGCACGATCGAGGTGTTGGGGGATGTTGAAGGCTCTGTCTCGGCCCATGGCTTGATCATCGGCGGCGAAGGTCGGGTGACAGGTCAGGTCAGCGCCGAAACCGTCGAAGTGAAGGGCAAGCTTGAAGGCCGCGTTGACAGCCAAAGCTTTACCCTGCGCGCCGCCGCCCAAGTGGCCGCCGATGTCAGCTATACCACCCTGATCATCGAAAGCGGTGCCCAGATCGAAGGCCGCTTCACCAAATCCAAAGCCTGACAAAAGCCGGATTGCCTGCGTAGGTCGGGCTTCAGCCCGACTTCCCCCAGTGATAAATCGCAACGCCCCCCGCCCGCACAATCGCAGGTCGGGCGTCAGCCCCACTGCGCCCAGCACACTCCGGATCGCAACGCCCCCCACAC
>CAZCFC010000367.1:0-2949 GCA_964497815.1 uncultured Cypionkella sp. | reverse complement strand
ACTGGACGGGCCCAAACTGGACGGGCCCAAACTGGACGGGCCCAAACTGGACGGGCCCAAACTGGACGGGACACCTCACGCATGACAGGACGCCCCGTCAAACATTCCGTCACGCTGAAAGGGCACCGTACGTCAATTTCACTTGAGGCCGCGTTCTGGGACGCCTTTCGTGAAATTGCCCTGTCACGCGGCCTGACCCTGAACGCGCTGGCCGCCGAGATTGACGCGGCCCGGGGCGATGTCGGGCTGGCCTCTGCGATCAGGGTCTATGTTCTGACGACGCTGAGGGCACGTTAGGCCCGGTGCCGCTGACGATCTGCGCATGGTGGACCGGGCGTTGCCGACGGATGACTGACGACGGCAGCGGCAGGCGTGCTCTTGTTTCAGATCAATCGGTTGCACAACAATCGGGCAGACGCGATGGCGTAAAGGCCACCGAAATATCGCCAAGATCGTTCGCCTTCAGGAAGGCGACAAAGTTGTCGCAGACCTGCCGGGTATGGGCATCGGCCAGCCTGTCCGCTTTGGCTGCGTTCGGCGCGCGAATGGCGTCCAGCGTCTGCTCAGGTTCACCAGTCACCCGACCGCGCGCATCCGATGTAGGGGCGGCACGGCTGGATAGGGCTGCTGCACGGATCACCGGGCGCGCGCAGTGCAAGGCTGGGCGTGACCACCGTCGGCGGCACCAAGGCAGTGCTGCCGCGTATCTGCGGGCAGGCATGGATTTCGGACGGCGGGCGGTCCGCAGTTTGGAAATTTGCCCGCCTGCCGCGTCATCCGGCGATGGGGTGGGCATTGCACCACAAGACACCGGATGGCCGGGCTGGGCCATCCCCTTCCTTTGCCACCGCAATTCCCCGTGCTGGCGTGCGAATGCGCTTGGGTTTGCAGCCGCAAAGGTGCAGGGTTTGGCTGGGCCAAACGGATGGTCGCGGCACAAAGGAAACTCTCATGGCCAAAGGTATGAGCAAGCCCGGCAAAAATGTGAAAAAGCCGAAGAAGGAAAAGGCCAAGCCAGCGGTTCTGACCGCAAGCACCAAAGGCGCGGTTGTGATCAACGGCGGCAAGTCCAAGGACTGACCCGCAATATCGGCCCCGGCAGCCTTAAAAACGGCAGCCTTAATAACGGCAGTCCGACCCAGATTGCGTTGCCTCCTGACGGCCAAGCCCGGCAGGCGGCTGTCAGGGTGCTGCACCCCCGGCCATCAGGCGCCGTGGGACGGAACTTTGCCGGAAGGGGCCAGGTAGGGACGCGTGACGTCGCGCAGGGTGGCGTCCAGCGCCTCGATCTGCAGCGCGATGGCACCATCACCGGCCAATACCAGCGTCACGGTGCCGGTGCCATCCGCCGCGGGCGCGAACCCGATCTGCAGCAGGGACAGCACCGTGTCCGCATCGCCGCGATCAATGCCGGCCGTCCGCACCGTCAGCACATCTTCGAACACCAGCAGCGATTGCACCCGTTCAAAACGACGGCCCGAGGCGCGGGCCGCAGTCTCATCTTCCCAACGAAAACGGTTCAGCATCAGGGCAAATCGCCGCCGGCCTTTGACGTAAGTCATTTCGGTGATGGGGAAAACGGCGTCCTGCAACAGCGCCGATAGCACCGCCAGCCCTTCGCTGTCCTGCGCGATCAGGCGCAGGGGCTGTTCGTCGCCATCTTCAAACCGGGCGTCGGTCATGCCTTGATCCGCTCGATATGCGCACCGACGCCGCGCAGCTTTTCCTCAACCCGCTCATAACCACGGTCAAGATGATAGACGCGGCTGACCACGGTTTCGCCTTCGGCCGCCAAGCCTGCCAGAATCAGCGACACCGAGGCCCGCAGATCGGTTGCCATCACCCGTGCCCCACGCAGACGCTCGACGCCGGTCACGGTGGCGTGACCACCATGCACGTCAATCTTTGCCCCCATGCGGATCAGTTCGGGCGCGTGCATGAAGCGGTTCTCGAAGATCTTTTCCTCCAGCACCGAAACCCCGTCCGCCGTGCAAAGCAAGGCCATCATCTGCGCCTGCAGATCGGTCGGGAAACCGGGGAAAGGCTCTGTCACCACATCCACCGCCTTCACGCGCCCATTCTTGCGGCTGACTTTCAGCCCACGCTCGGTTTCCACCACCGAAACCCCTGCCGCGTCCAGCTTTTCGGCAAAGGCACCGACAAGATCCATCCGGCCACCAAGGCATTCCACTTCGCCACCGCAGATCGCGGGGATCAGCATGTAGGTGCCCAGTTCGATCCGGTCCGTCACCACCGGATGCGTGGCCCCGCCCAGTCGATCAACACCCTGAATGGTTATGGTGCTGGTGCCCTCACCTTCGATCTGCGCGCCCATGCGGCGCAAACAGCGCGCCAGATCGGCAATCTCGGGCTCGCGTGCCGCATTTTTCAGAACTGTCGTGCCGCGCGCCAAGGTCGCCGCCATCAGCGCGTTTTCGGTCGCCCCCACCGAGACGAACGGAAAATCGACAACCGCCCCCCTCAGCCGCCCCCCCGGCGCCTTGGCGTGGATATAGCCGTCGCGCAGGTCCAACTCGGCCCCCATCGCCTCGAACGCCTTCAGGTGAAGATCAACCGGACGCGAGCCGATGGCGCAGCCACCGGGCAGCGACACGATGGCATGGCCATCCCGCGCCAACATCGGCCCCAGCACCAGAATCGAGGCCCGCATCTTGCGCACGATGTCATAGTCGGCGGTGTGATTGTCGATCTTGTGCGACGACATCGCCAGAACCAGCCCGTCCTGCAGGCTGGCCACCTCGGCCCCCAGGGACTGCAGCAACTGCGTCATGGTCGCAATATCCGACAGGCGCGGTGCATTGGTCAGCGTCAGCGGCTCTTCCGACAACAGGGTCGCGGGCATCAGCGTCAGGCAGGCATTCTTGGCCCCCGCGATCGGGATCACCCCGTTCAGCGCCCCGTTGCCCTTTACCAGAATCGAATCCATCT
>CAZCFC010000366.1:0-2950 GCA_964497815.1 uncultured Cypionkella sp. | reverse complement strand
TCAGTGTGGTCAACAGGCGGTCATTGTCGCGCTGGTGCAAGCCGATCGACGGCTCATCCAGCACATAAAGCACCCCTGTCAGGCCCGAACCGATCTGGCTGGCCAAACGGATGCGCTGCGATTCCCCGCCCGAAAGCGTGCCCGCATTGCGACTGAGTGTCAGGTAATTCAGACCGACATTGACAAGAAACCCCAGACGTTCCCGGATTTCCTTCAGGATCGCCTTGGCGATTTCGTTCTTTTGCACGCCCAGACTTGCCGGCACCGTGCCGATCCAGTCAAAGGCCTCGGAAATCGACATCTTCACAATCTGCCCCACGTGCAGACCGGCAATCTTGACGGCAAGCGCCTCGGGTTTCAGACGATAGCCCGAGCAGGCGCCACAGGGACGGTTGTTCTGAAACCGCTCCATTTCCTCACGCGACCAGGCCGAATCCGTTTCGCGGTAGCGCCGCTCCATGTTGGGCACAACGCCTTCAAAGACGCGGCTGACCTGGTAGATCCGTCCGCCTTCATCATAGCGGAACTGGATTTCCGTATCGCCCGATCCGCGCAGGAACACCTCCTTGACGGTCTCGGGCAGGTCCTTCCATTTGGCTTTCTTGTCAAAGCCATAGTGCTTGGCCAGCGCATCGATGGTCTGGGTGAAGTAGGGGCTTTTTGATTTGGCCCAAGGCGCAATCGCCCCGCCCAACAGGGTCAGGGACTGGTCGGGCACCACCAGCCGGTCATCGAAAAACAGTTCCATCCCCAAACCATCGCAGACCGGGCAGGCCCCGAACGGCGCGTTGAACGAGAACAGGCGTGGTTCGATCTCGGCGATGGTAAAGCCTGACACCGGACAGGCGAATTTCTCGGAATAGGTGATGCGCTGCGGCTCGCCCTCGGCTGGCGCCGTTTCAATCACCGCGATGCCATCGGCCAGGTTCAGCGCCGTGCGGAAACTGTCCGCCAGCCGGGTTTCAAGCCCTTCCCGCACCACGATCCGGTCCACCACCACGTCGATGTTGTGGCGGAATTTCTTGTCCAGAACCGGTGGTTCCTCCAGCTCATAAAAAGCGCCGTTCACCTTCACCCGCTGGAAGCCCTGTTTCCGCAGGTCGAGAAATTCCTTCTTATACTCGCCCTTCCGGTCGCGGATGATCGGGGCCAGCAGATAGGCGCGGCTGCCCTCTGGCATCGCCATCACCGCATCCACCATGTCCTGCACCTGCATCGCCGTGATCGGCAGACCCGTCGCGGGACTGAAGGGCGTGCCGACGCGGGCATAGAGCAGACGCAGATAGTCATAAATCTCGGTCACCGTGCCAACGGTTGACCGCGGGTTCTTCGAGGTGGTCTTCTGCTCAATCGAAATCGCCGGAGACAACCCGCTGATGTGATCCACATCAGGTTTCCCCATCATATCAAGGAATTGCCGCGCATAAGCCGACAGACTTTCAACATAGCGCCGCTGGCCTTCGGCATAGATCGTGTCAAAAGCCAGACTGGATTTGCCAGACCCCGAAAGCCCGGTGATCACCACCAACTGATCGCGCGGAATGTCCACATCGACCGATTTCAGATTGTGCTCGCGCGCGCCGCGCACTTCGATGAACTTCTGTTCGGCCATGACCCACCCCACACTTTAACCGACAGATAGGGCGGATCGGCCGAGTCTCCAACCAGAAAGTGCGAACGAAGGATGAACGCAAGCGCTTGGGCAAATCATTTTGCCGCAAAGGCCTTTACACATTCCACATTAGGAATATATAAGGCCGACAGCAGTATCGGGAAAGGCCCTCAGATGTCAAAACTCACAGCCAAAGACGCCATCGCCAAAGCGGCATCCGGCGCAATCACCGTGCTTGACGTGCGCGAAGCATCAGAAATCGCAGCCTCGGGCATGGCGGCCGGGGCACTGCACATTCCGCTGTCGATGGTGCCGCTTCAGGCGGGATCAAAGATTGCCGCGGACAGGCCAGTTGCCGTCTATTGCGCCGTGGGCGGGCGGGCGGGCATGGCCGCGCAAGCCTTGGCAAAGCTGGGATACGACGCCCATAATATCGGCGGTTTCGGGGATTGGGCTGCGGCGGGGGGGCCTGTCAGCCGTTGATCCGGCGCCGCGCCTGCAGCGCGTGGATGCCAATCCCCAAGGCCGAAAAGCCGATCAGAAACACCGCAAGGCCGGTCTCACCGGCCCTGCCCAAAGCCCAGACCAGTATCGGCGTGCCTGTGGTGGTGCCCAGATTTCCCAGTTGCGCGATGGCCCCGGCACCGCGGGCGCGGGCCTCTGGCGTCGGGTTCAATTCGGCCAGCGCGGCAAAGCTTGCCCCTTGCACGATGCCCAGACTGGCGGCAATCAGCAGTGCAAAGCCAACCGCCGCAGGGCGTCCCCACAGCACCCACAGGCCAAGGCTTGCCAAAATCGCTGCGGCATATCCAACCTGCACCACCGTCACCGCCGACATGGTCGACAACAACCAGACCCCCAGCGTCAGCGAAACTGCAATCGACACCAGCGGCATGGCAACGCCGATAAACACCCCGTAATCGCCCATCGCTGCGGGCAGCAAGGTCAAGACCGCAACGTAAGTCACTGTATAACAAACAAACCCCATCGCAGGGGCAGCCACAAACGGCGATGCGTAGATCTCGCGATGCATCGCCCAAAGCCGTCGCGCCAAAGGTGTCGATGGTGCCGCCGGATCGCCGGGCAGCAGCAAGATCAGCACGACCGCGCAAACCGCCATCCAGCCCGCGTGCAGGCCAAACAACAGGCCCGGTCCCTGCTCCACCACCATGTCCGGTCCAAACCAGAACAGCGCGGCATAGGTGACGCCAAAGAACGACGACCACAACGTCATCGCCGCCCCCTGCAACCGCGGCGCGGCCAGACCGGCAATCGCCGTCGGCCCCACCACCACGATGGCCAGATGCGACACCCCCTCCAGCACGCGGGTCAGCATCA
>CAZCFC010000365.1:0-2952 GCA_964497815.1 uncultured Cypionkella sp. | reverse complement strand
CTCCTCTGACCGCATGACCTTTGCTTAGGCAGCGTTTCGGATTTGGTCAACATTATTTCTGCATATCATTTGCTACTTCTGCATTATTACAGCAAAAGTTTTTTCTTGAACAACATAAGGGCCGCCCCTATCCCTGATGTGCCGCCAGTCAGGACACCGTTTTGCCACCCTTAGCCTCTGCCAAAGCCGAATCGCTGCGCCCGCGCGGCAAGGGACGTCCCCGGACGGTGGAAACCGCCGCGCCGTCTCTGGTCGAGTTGCTGAACCTTGTGCGCAGCGAAACCGCCACCACGCGGCAAGAGTTGGAGCGCCATTCGGATCTGGGGCGCGCGGTCGTGGCAGACCGGCTGACCATGCTTGGCGACCTTGGACTGGTGGACGAAAGCGAGCTTGGCACCGCCACCGGCGGGCGTGCGCCGCGTCTGGTGCGCTTTGCCGCGCGCAAGGCGGCCATTCTGGTGGCAACGCTGGATCAGACCGCCATCGGTGTGGGCGTGGCCGACCTGTCGGGCAATCTGCTGACCGAACACCACGAGGCCGCCGATCTTGCCGCCCCGCCCGAACAACTGACCGAACGGCTGGCCGCGCTGTTCCGCTGGTCGCTGGACCGTCATGCGGCCTCGCAAGGGGTGTGGGGGCTGTCGCTGTCGGTGCCGGGGGCGGTGCAAAGCGGGGCCGACGGCGCCTTCTTGACCACGACCCCGCCGATCATGCCCGCCTGGGAGGGGTTCCCCCTGGTCGAAAGCCTGACGCGCAGTTTCGGCGTGCCGGTCTGGATCCGCTCCAGCGTCGAAACCATGACGATGGGAGAGTTGCACGCAGGCGCGGGCCTTGGGCAGCGCACGATGCTGTTCATCAAGGTTGGCCGCCGCATCGGGGCCGGTATCGTCTGTGACGGGCAGTTGTTTCGCGGCGCGCAAGGGGCGGCGGGGTTGATCGGGTCGCTGCCTGTCACCGCCGGAGGGCTGACCGGATCGCTCGACAGTCTGGCCGGGTCTGACATGATTCAGCGCGAGGGGATGGCGGCGGCAACCGATGGCCGCAGCGCGGTTCTGGCCGATATCCTGCGCCGGGGCGGCGAGATCACCGCAATCGAGGTGTCGCAGGCCGCCCAGGTGGGGGATCCGGTGTCCATCGCCATTCTGGCCGGTTCAGGCCATCTGATCGGGCAGGTCGTGGCCACGCTTGCCAATGCGCTTAACCCCGATCTTATCGTGCTGTCGGGGTCGATCGTGCAGACCAATGATATCCTTCTGGCCGCAGTGCGCGAGGCGGTCTATGGCGCGTCGCACCCGCTGGTGACGCGCGATCTGCGGATCATCCGGTCGCAGATGGGAAGTTCCGCCGGTCTGGTCGGCGCGGCGCGGGTGGCCTCGGAGGCACTGTTTGCGCCCGCATTTCTGAAGGAATGGGTGATGCAAGGCACGCCACTTGGCCATCCTGTCTTTGCCGATTACCTTGGGCGACTGGCCCAAACGGCAACGGTCGCACCGGCAGCACCGCCGCCACCGACAAACCGCCAAGGAAAGGAGCCAACGGCATGACGATTTCAGGTCTTGGCCCCCACGGGGAACGCGCCTCCCCGCCCGAGCGTGTAACCTTGCTGCCCGATGACCGCACGGCGGCCAAAGAGGCGGGTTGGCGCGTGGCAGTGGTGCTGCACACGCTGGAAAGCGATTGGGCAAAGCAACAGCTTGCCGGAATGGTCGGGATTTTCGGAGATTGCGCTGCCGCAGTGATCGACGTGGTCGATTGCGGTTTTTCACCCGAACAACAGGTGGCGGCACTGGATCGGCTGATTTCCCAGCGGCCCGATGCCATCATCTCGCTGCCCGTCGCCAACGAGCAGGTCGCCGCCGCCCATGCGCGCGTTTCGGCGGCAGGTATCAAGCTTGTGCTGCTGGACAACGCGCCGACAGGCTTGCTTCCCGGCAAGCACTATACGGCCTTGGTTTCCGCCGATAATTTTGGCTTGGGCAAGATTGCGGCTGCTGGCCTTGCCCCCCACCTGCAGCATGGCGCCGAAGTTGGCGTGCTGGGCTTTGCCGCCGATTTCTTCGCCACGAACGAACGCGAAATCGCGTTCACCAAGTGGCTGCAAGCACACCGCGCAGACGTCCGTGTTCACGTGGCACGCTTTGGTCGGATGGACGAGGCGGCGGAACTTGGCAAGCGGATGGTGACAGATCACCCGAACCTTGCCGGATTGTTTGTCGTCTGGGATACGCCAGCGCTTGCGGTGTCAGCGCAGCTTGCCCAGATGGGACGCGCAATGCCGATTGCAACCGTTGATCTTGGCGAAGCGGCGGCAATCGACCTTGCAAAGGATGGATCAATCCGCTGCATCGCGGCGCAACAGCCCTACCAGCAAGGCATCGCTGCCGCCCAGACCGTCATCCTAAGCCTTCTGGGCCGCCCCGTTCCTGCCTGGATCGCATTGCCCGGGATCAGTGTGACCCGAGACAACGTGGTGGAAAGCTTTCAGACCGTCTGGCGCCAGCCCGCACCGAAAGAGGTCATACGGGTGCTTGGGCTGTCCCGATAAGATCGGCACAAGACTTGCTGCGGCGGTTCCGTCTGCGACAATGCGCATGTGGCATCGCAATACCACGGACAAGATTTCCCTGCGGTCCAGCCCTTTCTGGAATGTCCGCCTGCACTTGATGCCACCCAATCGCAGGGGTCTCGTGACTGGCGTTTTTGGCGGCGGCTTCAGGTTATCCCGCAGTTTGCCCTGCAAAACCATGGGCGACAACCATCCACCAAGCACCTGAAGGCCGAGGTCGGATTCGTGGGGCAGGAAACGGCCCTGGATCAGCCGGGTGATCGCCGGTGCGGTGCTGACACTGCGATGCCACAAGCGTTGACTGCGTCAGAGGCCGCGCGGGTCATCAGGGTCTGCCACCGGGTCAAGATCCTTGCAGCGGTCAAAAACCGGCCCAAGCCAATGTC
>CAZCFC010000364.1:0-2958 GCA_964497815.1 uncultured Cypionkella sp. | reverse complement strand
CCTCGCCGCAACTGTCATCTTCTGGCTTTGACGATCAATGAGTCTGGACCCTAACAGATATCCAGGCCACCTTCGACTGGCAGGCCGCCAAGGCCACCAGCCCCGCCCGCATGTGCACCGCCGTCCTCGTCAACACCGTTGTGAGTTACTGACCATGATCAGACTAAACCTTACTGCCGCGCCCGCGTGGCTGACCCTCGCCCTGATGGTCTCGGCGCGTGCCGATCCTGCGCAAGGCAAATGTGTCGCGATCGAAAGCCCTTCTTGACGGCATGTTCGCCGTTGTCGGAGTGTGGGCATCTGGACGGCGCATCCTGTGCCGCCCTGGTCCAAAGGTGCCCCATGCCCAGACTGTTCGGAGAAGATCTGACCCCACTTGACCTTGCCCGACGCTCGGGCAGCCTTGGCGCGTTTGGCGGGGTGCGGTTGATGGAGCTTTCCGACGGGCTGGAGCGGGGCATCCGCATGTTGGAGTTTCGCACCGGTACCGGGTTGCGGTTCACCGTGCTGATCGACCGCGCGATGGATATTTGCGAGCTGGAGTTCAAGGGCCAGTCGATTGGCTGGCACGGGCCATCGGGTCTGCGTCATCCCGGTCTGCACGACCCCGAAGGCGAAAGCGGTTTCAGCTGGGGTCGCAGTTTCAGCGGTTTTCTGGTGACTTGCGGGTTGGATCACACTTTGGGGCCCGAGGTGGTTCCGGCCGACAACTACAACTACGCCGGCATCAAGACCAACCGCCACGGCCTGCATGGCCGCATTTCGACCATTCCCGCCAGACTGACCGGCTATGGCGAGCGGTGGGAGGGCGACCGTTGCATCCTGTGGGCCGAAGGTCAGGTGCGTCAGGCGGCGACTTTTGGCGAAAATCTGACGCTGTTCCGTCGGATCGAGGTGGATCTGGGAACCAACGACATCCGGCTGACGGACCGCGTGATGAACACGGGCTTTTTGCCCAACCCGCACATGTTCTTCTATCATGTCAACATCGGGGCGCCGGTTCTGGAAGAGGGGGCGCGGTATCTGGCTCCGATTTCGGATGTGGTCTGGGCCGCGCATGAGGCGCGATACCGGACGCAGAATGTCGGCTATCAAACCGTGCCCGCCCCGATGGATGGTTTTGCCGAGCAGGTTTGGCAACACGAAGCTGCGGCCGATGCCAAAGGAGAGGTGCCGGTGGCTTTGGTCAACGACCGCCTTGAGCTGGGCATCGAAGTGACCACCCGCAAGGATCAGCTGCCTTGTCTGTACGAATGGCAGCACTTTCAGGCCGGGGCCTATGCCTTTGGGATCGAGCCATCAACGCATCATGTTCTGGGCGACCTTGCCGCGCGGGAACGCGGTGAGATGATCTGGCTGCAGGGCCAGGACAGCCGCGACTACGCCACCACCTTCCGCATTCTGGACGGGGCCAAGGCGATTGCCGCCACCGAGGCGCGCATTCGGGCAATCACCTGCCAGCCTTCGGACGATTTCCCACAGCCGTCGGGCCGGTTCCGGCCTTTGATTGGTCGCCAACCCCCGCATTCAGATGGTGGCAAGGCCAGGTAAAAGAACCTCCATGACCGTTGACCAGACGCCAGTCCAGCAACGCAACGATGCTCAGACCGGCCTCACTGCCCGCAGTGCAGTGTGCATCGGATGGGCTTTGGCCGGATGGTATCCTTCCAAAGTGCCGCGCATCGTGATGAAAGACGTGATGACCATGCAGGGCTTTGTGGTTTATGACACCAAGGCCCTGTCCGCCGATGACGGGCTGGATCCGAACGCCGCACCGCAATGCTGGGATGATCTGGCGAAGGGTTGGGCGGCCTTCATCGCCCAAGGCCGCGTGCCCTGCATAGCCCTTGGCCACACCGCAGGCTTCGGGATGTAAGTCTGGTTCTGATCCATCGCGGCCAGCCGGTGGACGGCACAGGAACACACCGATTTCGCGGCCAGCAAACTGGCAAGGACCAGCCCACAGGTGGTGGCGGTGCTGAAACTTGGGTCGACACCAATGCGGGGCGCTGGTGACGGCCCGGTGGTGACGGTTGGGCGAGGTGACCGAGGCCTTGCCAACCCGGGCCACTGCGCTGGTTGAGGGGCAAGCCGTGCAACCGGGCATCTGGACCAATGCCGCGGTGTGCGGTTGCCGGTGGCGCCAGAGGTCGTCGAAAAACCGGGCGGCACCACCCTTGTGCATTGCCGCCTTGCCAGCGGTGAAACCATCGGGGCGGCACGGCGCGACACGCTGGCAAACCCGGGGGACCGAACCGGGGGCCAAACCGGGCGCGGCGCTTGATCTTCATTGCGACATCGCCCGCGCCCGCTTGTTTGAACCGGGGTGGCGCAAGGCTGGGCTGCATGCCGCGGGTGGGCGTGGTGATCGGTCTGCAGCCTGTCAAGGTGGCTGATGGCAAAGGCACCGCACGCCGCCCCTTGGCCCGCGATGACGGCGGCGCATAAGGGGCAGACGGTTGGTCAGCCCACGGGTTTTGTGTACAAGATCCATTCGGTGGCATCGACCTGCCAGTCGCCCTTGACGACAGCCCGCCGCGCCACTTCGTGGTAGCCCCGGGCGGCATAAAGACGGCGTGCATCAAGGTGGGTATCGGCTGCGATCAGGCTGATCGTGCTGTGGCCCTTGGCAAGCGCCTCGGATTCGGCCTGGGCAAGCAAGGCACTGCCCAGACCCTTGCCGCGAAACGCATCGTAGGTGGCCAGAACGTTCAGATACCAGGACCCCGGTGCAAGCGACTCCAGTTCCAGCAGGGGCACGAATATTGCGGGTGTGTCAGGATCAATCGGGCCGGGGGTGTCTTCGGCGGGATAGCCCAGAAGGCAGGCGGCCACCTGCCCATCCTGTTCCGCCAGCCATGCGTTGCGATAAGAAAAACTGCCGCTTTCGCGGGCCGCACGTTCTTTGCCAAGCGCCCATGAGTCGCCCGCGCTGCCCACCGATTTTTGCCAGAAATG
>CAZCFC010000363.1:0-2991 GCA_964497815.1 uncultured Cypionkella sp. | reverse complement strand
GCGGGCTGGCGATGACGCCATCGGCACCGGACTCCAGCGCGCGGGCGGCGCGTTCCAGAGTGATGTCGTGAATGTCGCCCGGTTTGATCAGATTTGCATCCAGATCGGCGCGGTCAAGCGATGTCAGCACGGTGACGGCAAGGATTTTCAGGTTGCTGCCCGACTTGCCCTCGGCGGCGGCACGGACGACCTGCGGGTCGCCGTGGACAGTCAGGAAATCAAGATCGTATTGCGCAAGGCCACGCACGGCAGCCTCGATCGTGGCGCCGATGTCGAACAGCTTCATGTCAAGGAAGATGCGCTTGCCGTGTTCCTGCTTCAACTCGTTCGCCAAGGCGAGGCCGCCGCCCGTCAGCATGCCAAGGCCGATCTTGTAAAAGCTGACGGATTTGCCAAGGCGGCCCGCAAGGTCAAGCCCCTGCACGATGTTGGGGACGTCAAGGGCGACGATCAGGCGGTCATCGGACATTTTGGCCTCGTGGGTTTGGTTTGGGGCGTCATGCGGGGCGGGCGGCTGTTAGTCAAGTCTGGCGCAAGTGGGACGGCCTGCTTAGGCTGTCGCAAACGGAGGCAGGCAATGATTTTGTGTTTTGATATTGGCGGGTCGCGGATCAAGGCGGCGCTTGCCCAAGGGGCCGAGTTGCGGCTGTTGGGCGATTGCGCCACACCTGCGGGGGATTTTGACGGCTTTGTCGCTGCGCTGGCGGGGTTCCTGCAGCCGGGGGTGCAGCGGGTGTCGATCTCGGTGGCCGGGGTGGTTGACCCTGAGGGTGGGCGGATCAAGGTGGCGAACATTCCCTGTCTGGATGGGCGGGCGGTGGCGGCGGACCTGACGGCGGCGCTGGGCCTGCCTGTGGTGATCCTGAATGACGCCGATTGCTTTGCGCTGGCCGAGGCGCGGCGGGGGGCGGGGCGCGGGCATGGATCGGTGTTCGGGATCATTCTGGGCACGGGGGTGGGCGGCGGTCTGGTTCTGGCGGGCCATGTGGTGACGGGCGCGGGCGGCTATGCGGGCGAATGGGGGCATGGGCCGGTTGTACAGCATCCGGCGCTGGCGTGTGGCTGTGGTCAGGTGGGGTGTCTGGACACTGTGGGCGGCGCACGGGGGTTGGAGCGGCTGGCCCTGGCGCTGGAGGCCCGCGTGATGACATCGGAGGCGATTGTGCAGGGTTGGCGCGATGGCGAGGCGGTGGCGGGCCGGGTTGTGGCGGAGTGGCTGGCGTTGATTGCGGGGCAGTTGGCGATGTTGGTCAATGTGCTGGGCGTCACGGTGGTTCCCGTTGGTGGCGGGCTGGCGAATGCGTTTGAATTGATTGCCGCGCTGGATGCGGCGGTGCGGGCGCGGATCTTGCGCAAGACCACGGCGGCCTTGGTGGTGCCTGCGGTTCTGGGGCCGGATGCGGGTTTGATCGGTGCCGCGGAGGCCGCGCATGATCAAGCTTGAGGTGTGCGTGGATGATGCCCCGGGTCTGGTCGAGGCGGTGGCCGGGGGTGCCGATCGGGTGGAACTGTGCGCCGCGCTGTCGATTGGCGGGCTGACCCCGAGTTATGGTTTGATGCAGGCGGCGGCTGGCTGTGGGGTGCCGTGCTTTGCAATGATCCGGCCGCGCGCAGGGGATTTTGTATTCTTGCCTGCCGAGGTTGAGGTGATGCGCGCCGATATTCGTTCCGCGCGAACGCTGGGATTGCCGGGGGTGGTGCTGGGCGCATCCCTGGCCGATGGCCGTCTGGATGAGCGCGTGCTGCGGGTGCTGCTGGATGAGGCGGCGGGGCTGGACGTGACGTTGCATCGGGCGATTGATCTTGCACCGGACAAGGCGGCGGCGGTTGATGCGGCCGTTGGTCTGGGGTTCCGGCGGATTTTGACCTCGGGCGGGGCGTTGACCGCGCCAGAGGGCGTGGACGTGTTGGCCATGATGATGGCGCGGGCGGGCGACTGCGTGATCATGCCCGGATCGGGTGTATCTGTGGCCAGCCTGCCGCGCTTGCGCCACCTGCCCCTGCGTGAGGTGCATGCCTCTTGTGCCGTGGCCTTGCCGGGTGGTGGTGCGCCGTTGCGGTTCGGGTTTCAGACCGGCGGCGAAAAGCGCACCGATCGTGCGTCGGTGGCGGCGTTGAAGGCCGCTTTGGCGCATTGACAGCTGCCTGCCTTTGGGGGGAGTCTGCGGCAAAACACAAGGGCAGGTCATGGATATCAATGTAACCTTCGAGCGCCCCGAAGAAGGCCCCAAGTCGGGGCCGGTAACGGTGGGCTGGTTTCTAACCTCGGACAAAGGCGCGGTTTTGTATGACGCGCCAGAGCGGCTGATCTTTCGGCAGACCAACAAGGCGCATTCCAAAAGCGCCAGTCGGTGCCCCGCCGTCATCCAGATGGAAAGCCGCTATTTCGTGATCAAATCGCCGTTTGACATTCACATCGGCTTTGGCCGCGACGACAAGGGCCGCGCGCATCTGATCAACCGCGCCGGGGCGGGGTCGTCCATTCGCGGCAACAAGCTGGGCGAGGTGATGACACTGGTGAGTGAGGCCGAGTGGCGCTATCCCGACAGGCCCACGGTGCAGATGGTGCTGCCCTATTGTTTCATCGCGGATGAGCTGGTGTATATCACGCAGCTTTCGGCCTTTGCGCATTACCGCCGCGACCAACTGCCCGGCACGATCTTTGGCGGCCGCTTTCCGCTGAACGTCTGGCCGCGCCCGCTTATGTGGGCGTTTGAATGGCACGAGCCGGAAAAGGACATCATCCTGAAGCGGGGCGAGCCGCTGTTTTATTGCCAGTTCGAGGCAGAGGGCCCGGATCGTCCGGTGCAGGTGATCGAGGCGCAGAAGACGCCAGAGTTGCAGAAGTACATGGAGCAGATCGGCGGCGTGGTGAATTATGTCAACCAGACCTTCGGGCTGTTCAAGGCCGCCGAGGCGCTGCGGCCGAAAAAGCTTTTGTCGCCCAAGCTGCGCGAGTGACGGACAGGGGTAGGGTGTGTGCTTGCACGC
>CAZCFC010000362.1:0-3001 GCA_964497815.1 uncultured Cypionkella sp. | reverse complement strand
TCTGGCCAAGGGTTGGACGCGGCGCGGTTGGGCAATGCTTGGTCAGGGCGGTCCTTGGTTGAAGGTTCCCATGGGGGCTTTGCGCCCCCACGCCCGGCCGGGGGCCGGGCTTCCCCCGAGGATATTTGGGCACAGAGGATGACAATATTAGTCAAACTTTGCGCACTTCAGCGAAACGCCGGACCGTGCGACCAAAGTGTCAGGGACCAGCGGATTCCTTGGGTCACGGGGGTGACGCGGTGCAGCACAAAGCTGGGGAAGACGATGGCGGTGCCGCGGGCCCGGGGGGCTTCGGTCACGTTTGAATCCGGGCGCAGTTCAAGGCTGCCGCCTTCGTAATCAGCGGGATCGGAAAGTTGCACCACGATCGTCAGTTTGCGTTTGGCGGCCCATTGGCCTGCCCCAATGTCGGAATGCCAATCGAAATGGTCCTGCCGTTCGGCGCCATAGCGGGCGACCTGCGGACTTTCACCGAAATCTGTCAGATCAAAGCCAAAGGTTTCGCGGTTGGCGGCGGCGACGGTGGAGATCATCTGGTCCATCACCCAAGCGGCCTGCGGCATATCGTCAAGCCACGCAATCCCGGCCCGGCGGATCTGGTGGGCGGTTGCTCCGCGCACAAGACCTGCGTCTTTCATCCGATGCGTCTGCACCAAAGCGACAAGGCTGTCGCATTGGTCGACGGTCAGGGCGTTGGGCAGATACGTTGCGTGCATGGTCGGCCTTGAAGTGGGCGGGGCGTTGCGGCCCCGCCGTTGCGGTTATTCCGAGATCATCACCACGCCTTCAAAGGACGAGGACAGGGCGACCTTGTCGGCCCCCAGCCCGTCTTCGGCGGCATTGTAAAGCTTGGACAGGGTTTCGGCGGCCGTCACGCCGTGTTGCGTCAGAAATTCCGGCATGCGCAGATCAGGGCCACCGCAGAGGATGATCTGCCAGGCACCGTCACCGCGCTTCAGCAGGGCGCGACCACCTTTGTCGCCCTGCGCCCAAGAGGCCAGAGCGTGATCGCCCTCGATCACGATCGGCGCAACTGTCAGCGGGTTTTCGGGCGTGTCGAACTGGGCTTTCAGGATCGCGGTGATTGCCTCGGGGTCTGCCATGCCCATGCTGTCGGGTACGGCGGTCATGCTGTGGCCCTTGTGGGCATCATGGGTCATCGCGGCCATGTCATGGCCTGTGTGTTCGCCGTCCATTGCGGCCCCATCCATCGCACCCATGTCATGGGCCATGCCATCCTTGCGGGCGTTGTCCACTGGCACGTCAAGTTCGACCACGCCAGCATGTTCGAAGGTCAGGGTCAGGTGGATGGTATCACCATCTTTCAACGCGCGCGTCAGACCCATCAGCATGACATGATCTCCGCCACGTTTCAGCGCGTGGCCCTGCAAGGCGGCGATGGCGAAACCCTCGGGGACATGCAGCATCTGCATGACGCCGTTGGGATCCTCTTTATGGGTGTGCAGTTCGACCTTTTCGGCCACATCGGACGCAACGGCAATCAGGCGGTCATCGACGTCGGCGTGGTTGGTGATCTGGAAGAAGATCGCGCCAGACGCCCCAACGCCGCCCATGCTGCGGGCGTATTGGTTTTCGATGTGAACGCCGTCATGGGCTGCGGCAGGAAGGGCGAAGAAAGCTGCGGTCGCGGCAGCCAGAAAGGTTTGAAACCGGGTCATGTCATGTCCTTTGAAGGTGATCTGAGGGGGTAAGTTCAGATCAAGGACGGCGGCCCGCGCGCGGTGGCCTGCGGGGTGGGCAGGCTTGGGGCGGTGATGGCCGTGGCGCTGAAGATTGCGCGGCCAGCCGATTGCGGCGGCTTTGGCCCGAAGGGCAGTCCCGGAAGGTCAAGCGCGGTGACGCCGGTCAGGCAATCAGGGCATGGATGACGGGATTTGAGAGGCTGGCCATTTGCGTCCAGCATCACAATGCTGGTGCCAAAGCTCGCGCAGATTTCAACCGCATCGCCCATGCGATCCTGACCACGCGCCACGGCCATCGTCACGGAAGTGACGGCCATCAGCAGCGCCAGCAGCACAGCGGAAAAGGAGCGGAACCAGATCATGCGCGCTTCTAGCGCGTCAGGCGGGCAAGGCCAAGGCGGCAGTTTGTCCTGCCCTGCCTTACAAAGCAAAAAGCCCCGTCTGGACACCAGACAGGGCTTTTGTAAGCCAAACCCGAAAGATCAGGCCGCGACCGAAGCCTTGGCAATCTCTTTCTTGATCTTGGCGGCGTTGATCGACAGTTCGTCGTCCTTTGCCTTTGCCAAGAATGCATCCAGACCGCCACGGTGATCGACCGAGCGCAGGGCCGCAGCAGAAATCCGCAGGCTGAACGAACGGTTCAGCACGTCGGAAATCAGAGTGACCTCGTTCAGGTTCGGAAGGAACCGACGACGGGATTTGTTGTTAGCGTGGCTGACAGTGTTGCCAGACATCGGGCCTTTGCCCGTCAGTTCGCAGACGCGCGACATAGACGTGTTCCTTGTCATTCATAGACGTGGGCGCACTACCCGACGGGCAGTTACCGAATTCGATTTGGGGCGTGTAAGGGGATTCCCGGGCGACGTCAAGCGGACAAGCCAACAAAAGCCGCATCAAGTGCCAACGCCCGCCCTGCGGTCCTGCCCGGATGACCGCACATAGTCTGGCGCAACCTGTGACGATCCGGCAGGCGCGTGCCCCTGCCCTGCCACCCGATCACAGCCCCCACCTCAGCCCCTGCCGCACCAACGCTGCAAAGCTTTGGCGCCTGCGTCACCGAATTGCCACAATCCCCCGAAGAAATTTAGATATTTCCCCCATTTTTAGACACAATTTCAGCAATTTGCGCATAATTGGTCTGCAAATAGCCCCGGGCGACAGATCCGGGCAATCGAGCAGAGCAGCAAAGTGGTTACATTACCTGGATCGCTGGGGGACGATTCCCTCGTCGGCGGCAGTGGCGTTGATTCCCTGACGGGTCAGGCCGGCGATGACTCACTTTATGGTGGCGGCAATTC
>CAZCFC010000361.1:0-3025 GCA_964497815.1 uncultured Cypionkella sp. | reverse complement strand
GTTGGCTTCCGGGCGGCCTGCACCGCGATAGGCGTCAATGGGCGTGGTGTTGGTGTAAACCCCCACCGTGCCCAGATGGGCCACCGGAATATCGTAGATACCTGTCAACACCTTGGCGAACAACTCTGTCTGAATGGCCTGCCCGAACTGCGAGTTATATGCCCCAAGATTGGACACAAGGTTAACGCCATAGGCCGTTATCCGCAGATCGGCATCAAATCCAATCTGCGCCCGAGCCACCAGATCGCGCCCGCCGTTGTCGGTCAGCATCGATTCCGACCGGTCCGCGATCCAGCGCACAGGCCGCCCCAAGGCACGGGCCGCCGCTGCAATGCAGATGTATTCGGGATAGGTCATCGCCTTCATTCCAAAGCCCCCGCCAACATCGGGGTTCGTCACCCGCACATCATCAGGCGACATCCGCAACATCCGCGCGGTTTCAGACTTTTGCGTCCAGACCCCCTGCCCGTTCACGCACAGATGCAGCCGGCCGTCTTTGTAATCCGCATAGGCCCCGCGTGGCTCCATCGTGGCCACGATGATCCGGTTGTGCGTCACCGTCAGGTCCAACCGATGCGCCGAACCTGCCAAAGCCGCCGCCACACCAGCCGCATCGCCGCAGGTATAATCAAAGGCCAGATTGCCGGGCGCCTCGGGATGAATGGCGGGCCCGCCGGGGGCCAGCCCCATCGCCACCGGCCATTCATCCAGCGTCAGATCGACCAGCTCGGCCGCATCGCGGGCCTGCGCCAAGCTGTCGGCCACGATCAGTGCCACCGCCTCACCGGCAAAGCGCACGGCACCACGTGCCAGAACCGGGCGTTCGGGGCCTGCGCCCACGCCATTTGCAGACCTTATCTGCTCACCCTCCATGGCCAGATCAACGCCCAGTGCCGCCAAAGCGCCCGCATCCAGCACCAGATGCACGCCGTCCGCCGCCCGCGCTGCCGTCAGGTCCAACGCCACGATCCGCCCATGCGCAGCCTGAGTGCGCAGGAAATAGGCCACCAAAGCGTCCGCCGGGGCAATATCGTCAACATAGCGCCCGCCGCCGGTCAGAAACCGCAGATCCTCCAGCCGGCCCCTGCCCTGCGCCGCACCAAATTTAGCCACCGATCTTGCCATGCCGCCCCCCGAACCCTGATCAGAAATAACTACGCCCCCGGCAGGATTTGTCCAGCCGGGGGCGTGCTTTGGATCAGAATGTCAGGCGATCAGACCTTGAGAGACAGAACCGTCACCATTCCCAACTCGCCAAAGCCGTTGAAGCGGCTGTTGGTGACGGTGGAATAGGCACCCATGCCGTGGACGATGACGAAATCACCCTCGGCAATATCGGACGGGAACGGCACATCGCCCGGCAGACGATCGACCGAATCGCAGGTCGGGCCAAAGCATATCCGCGGCTTGGTCGCCCCAACACGATGCCCGCCTTCGGGTGACAGCACTTCGATGCGGTCGATGATGCCAATCTGCCCCAGTTCGAACAGCGATCCATAGATGCCGTCGTTCAGGAAGACATGGGTATCGTCACGCACGGCCTTGACGCGGGCCGCCAGCGTGAAGGCATCGCCGCACATCGCACGACCCGGCTCGCAGATCAGAACCGGACGATCCTCACCGAAGGCTTCGGCGGTGACGCTGTCGATGATGGCAAAGGTCGCCTCCAGCTGCGGCAAGACACCTTCGGCGCGGTGGTTCGGGAAGCCTCCGCCGACGTTCAGACGCGCAATACGCACGCCCGCCTTTTGCGCGATCACCGCCGCCTCGCGGATGTAGGACGCCCAAGCCGCCGGATCGGTACATTGTGTGCCGGGGTGGAAGGTGATCGACGGGATGAAACCCGCCGCAGCGACCGTCTTCAACAGCTCGACCGCAACCTCTTCGGTGGCCCCGAACTTGGCCCCGAAGTTGTAGGCAGCCCCGGCCACCGGCAGCTTGAAGCGCACGGTGATTTCGCAGTTCTCGGTTGGCACCATCTCGATCAACTTGGCCAGCTCGCTGGCGGAATCGACCGAATAGGACTTGACCTTGCGCGCGACCGAATGGGCGATCTCCGCGCGTGAGCGTACTGGATTGTTGTAGTGAATGGCCGCATCCGGGGCCAGCCGGCGGATCAGGTCGATCTCGAACGGCGAGGCGCAGTCAAAGCCCTTGACCCCCGCCGCAATCAGATTTTCCACAACCTCTTCGCCGGGGTTCGACTTGACGGCATAGGTCACAAGACCCGGAAAACCATCAAGAAAACGGCGGGCAACGGCCTGCACGGCTGAGGGCGCGAAAAACAGAACCGGATTTTCCGGCTGCTGATTGCGCAGGTATTCGGTCGGATTGGTCCAGATTGTCTTGGACAGTCCCATCGGCGTGATCCTTTCTGCCAACAAGATGCAAGTCCCCCTTCGTTGCCGCAAAGGACAGCGATTTCTCAGGACACCTGCAAGGTTTTCCAACCAGGCCAGGTGCGTATGAGCCGCCCTTTTCCTGCAACGTAGGATGCCGCATATGGGCTACAACTTCACCGAACAAAACTATATAAATGTCCGAATTCTTCGTTATAACGCCGAAAAAAGGATACATTGTGTATGGATGACCTCGACCGTAACATTTTGACCCTGCTGGGGGCGGACGCCCGGATGTCGGTGGCCACGCTGGCCCGCCGCCTGAAGGTGGCACGGTCGACAATTCAGGCCCGACTGGAGCGGTTGGAGACCGGCGGAATCATCGCGGGCTATACGCTGAAGCTGGGCGAAGCGGCGCGGCAGGGGCGGCTGCGGGCGTCTGTCTTGCTGACGATCGAGCCCCGGTCGCAGGCCGCCATCCTGACCCGCCTGAAATCCATTGCGGAAGTGGAGCGGGTGTTCACCACCTCGGGCCGCTTTGACCTGTTGTTGCAGGTCGCTGCCTCCAACACCCAACTGTTGGATCAGGTGCTGGACCAGATCGGAGCGCTGACGGGGGTCAAATCATCCGAAAGCCTGATCCACCTGTCAACGCGGCTGGACCGCGCGGTTTGATCGGATTGCTT
>CAZCFC010000360.1:0-3026 GCA_964497815.1 uncultured Cypionkella sp. | reverse complement strand
TCTGTTGCAGATCGAAGCCCTGCGCCTGCCGGGCAAGGGCCGGATGAAAACCACAGGCAAGCTGGGCGATGTGATGAAGGAATCCATTGATGCGGCCGCCTCTTTCGTCCGCTCGATCAGCCCTGAACTTGGGGTAAAGCCGCCGAAATTCGAAACGATGGACATTCACGTCCACGTGCCGGATGGGGCGACGCCCAAGGATGGTCCTTCGGCGGGGCTTGCGATGGTGACGGCGATCGTGTCGGTGCTGACCGGTATTCCGGTGCGCAAAGACATCGCGATGACGGGTGAGGTATCCTTGCGCGGCAATGCGATGGCCATTGGTGGGCTGAAAGAAAAGCTGCTGGCGGCGCTGCGTGGCGGGATCAAGACGGTGTTCATTCCGCAAGAGAATGAAAAAGACCTGACCGAGATTCCCGATAACGTGAAGCAGGGGTTGACGATCATCCCGGTGACAAACGTGCGCGAAGTGCTGTTGCAGGCCTTGGTGCGCCAACCGGTACCCGTTGAGTGGGACGAAGCCGCAGAAGAGGCCGCTGCCGCCGCGCGGGCCCTGGCCGCCGGGGCCGGATCGCAGGTAACGGCCCACTAAGCCTGCGGGACGTGAACACGGGCGCCTCCCGAAAGGGGGGCGCCTTTTGCATGGCCCAACATTTTTCAGAGGGTTCCTGTTTCCTGTACGGAATTTCTGGCGTAGGCTGTTTCTACATTAGAAACAAAAGGAACAAGCCCCGCCATGCCAACCAAAACCGCCGCCCCGAAATCTGCCAAGCCGAAGGCAGGGACTGCGAAATCGGCAAGCACCGCCGCATCGAAATCCGAAGCCAAACCGACCGCCTCCGGCGTCACCCCCGAAGCGGCGGTTGACGCGGTGGCGAAAGTCGCTCTTTCCCTGCGCGTGAAAGATTTGATCGAGCGGGTTACAGCGGCGGGTGAGTTCAAGAAAAAAGACGTGCGCGATATTGTCGAGGCCACGCTGGTTGAATTGGGCAAGGCGCTGGACGAGGGCTATTCGCTGAACCTGCCGCCCTTTGGCAAAATGCACATCCGCAACAACCGTGCCATCGAAAACGGCGTGTCAGCGATGACGCTGAAGGTGCGTCGTGGCCCGGCCAAAGCCGCCGGTGCAAATGTCGAAAAAGAGGGTCTTGCAGAGGCCGGTGAAGCGGTCTAATAACCCGCCCACGGGAGATTAGCTCAGCGGTAGAGCGCGTCGTTCACATCGACGATGTCAGGGGTTCAAATCCCTTATCTCCCACCATCACAGCCAAAAGCGCGCCCATTGTGGCGCGCTTTTGTGCTTTTGCGGCACTGTCATATTTCCTGCCAAACCCGCTTGCATCCGGCCACGGCAGTCGCTAAACGCTGCATATGACTTGAAGGGCAACCTTTAAGGGCTGTTAGCTCAGTTGGTAGAGCGTCTCGTTTACACCGAGAATGTCGGCGGTTCGAGTCCGTCACGGCCCACCATTTCCCAATTTGAAATCTGCAAATCGAATCATGGCGTTGCCGTGCGGTCTTAATCCGCTTTCAGCACCAGCCCGCCGTCGCGTTCCAGAAACGCCACCACATCGGCCACGCCAAACCCCTGCCGCAGCCGCGCCATCACATAGGGACGCGTGCCGCGCGCCGTCTGCGTGTCGGCCTCCAGCAGTGCCAGATCAACCCCCACATGCGGCGCCAGATCGGTCTTGTTGACGATCAGCAGATCAGACCGCGCCACCCCCGGCCCGCGTTTGCGCGGAATGTCCTGACCCGCCGCCGTATCAATGACATAGATCGAAATATCGGCCAACTCGGGCGAGAACGTCGCCGCAAGGTTGTCACCGCCGGATTCGATCAGGATCAGGTCCAGATCGGGGAAGGCGGTTCGCAGATCGGCCACGGCGGCCAGATTGATGCTGGCATCTTCGCGGATCGCGGTGTGGGGGCAGCCCCCGGTTTCCACCCCGCGAATGCGCGCCGCAGGCAGCACCTGCGCCCGCGTCAGATAATCCGCATCTTCGCGGGTGTAGATGTCGTTGGTGATCACGGCCATCGAACAGCGGCCCGCCAAGGCGCGGCAAAGCTGTTCGGTCAGCGTGGTTTTCCCGGCACCCACCGGGTCGCCGATACCCACGCGCAGGGGGACATTCATGCTCATGTGCGGTAAATCCTGATGTCCATGGTTTCGTGTTGCATTGCCGCCAGATCGGCGCGCAGGGCGGCATTGGTCAGATCATCAAGCCCCGCGCCCGCGGCCTGTCCGGCCAAAGTCAGTATCAGCGGATGCAAAGCCGCCAGAATCCTTTGCCCGTCGCTTTGCCCCAAGGGGACAAAACGGACCGCGACCGACACCAGATTGGCGGCAAAGCTGTGCAGGTGCAGCGCAATCACCTGCGCCGCCGGCAGACCCAAACCGCTGGCGGCCTGACCCAGAACCACAGGCAAAGGGGCAGGGCTGGCGACCCCCCCCAAAGCCACCATCGCGCGTGCAAAGGCGGTGCCTTGTTCGGACGTTTCCGCAAGTCGTTCCCGGCTGGCACACAGGGCGCGGGCATGATCGGCCAATGCCCCATGATCGGCCCCGTCCCGCAAGGCGCAGGCCAACAGCACCGCATCCTGCCAGCCCGCCCCAAAGCGCAACAGATCCGACAGCCACGCCTGCGCCTCTGCCGCGTTGCGGATGTCACCCGATGAGATCACCTGCTCCAGCCCGTGCGAATAGGCAAAGGCACCGGTCGGAAACGCCGGGGACAGCCACTGCACCAGCTGCAGCAATGCGGCCGTCATCGCCGCAGCACGGCGGGCAGCGCAAACCCGCTGGGCCTCTGGGGATCGTGCCCGACATGACTGTGGCCCAGCGTGCGGCCATGGCCATAGGCGCCGCCCTCGGGTGTGAAGGGTTCAAGGCTGCGGGCGATCCTGGCCCCCAGTTGCACCAGCATCGCCTCCAGCACATGATCCTGCCGGATCAGCAGGCGGTCCGCCTCGACCTGACAGGGCGTGTGACGGTTGCCGATGTGCCAGGCCAACCGGGCCAGATC
>CAZCFC010000359.1:0-3031 GCA_964497815.1 uncultured Cypionkella sp. | reverse complement strand
GGGTGGCAGCCTGAATAAGTCTGAAAACAAGGCTCATTGTGCGGCCCCTTCTTTCTGGGTCAACCAACCAGTGACGGCGTTGTTTCGGTTGAAAACGGCATTGGCGGCGGCCATCACATCGGCTTCTGTCACCGATTGCAGCACCGTTGGCCAATCCTTCACGTCGTCAACCGTCAGGCCAACGGCCAAAGCCTGCCCATATTTCTGTGCCAACCCCATGGCATTGTCCCGGGCATAGATTTCCGAGGCGCGGATCTGGGTCTTGATACGGGCGAAATCTTCGGGGGCAACGCCGTCCTTCAGGAATTTGGCCAGCACGCCATCCATCGCTGCCTCGGCATCAGCAAGACTGACGCCCGGCACCGGCATCACCACAAGGCCAAAGGTATCGGCATCAACCGATGTGCCATCATAGAAGGCCGATGAATAGACAGCGGTCTGCGTGTCAAACTGCAAGGCGCGCGTCATCACCGAAGTCGTGCCCGAACCACCCAGAAGTTCCGCCAGAATGGTCAGTGCTGCGGCCTGCTTCTGATCGCCGGGATTACGCTCGGGGGCCAGATAGGTGCGGATCACATAGGGTTCCGACACCCGCTCATCCGCCAAGGTGATGCGGCGCTCGGCCAGTTGCGGCGGCTCGGTCGGGCGGTTGCGGGGGGTGATCTTGTCCGACGGCGCAACGGGGCCGTAGTAGGTCTTCGCCAGTTCCAGCACGGCCTGCGGGTCCACATCACCCGCCACAACCAGTATGGCGTTGTTGGGGGCATAGTTGGCCTGATAGAAATCCAGCGCATTTTGCCGCGACAGCGCCGCCACCTCGTGCCGCCAGCCGATGATCGGGCGACCGTAAGGATGGTTCATGAACTGCGCTGCCTGCGTCTGTTCGCCCAGCAAAGCGCCCGGATCACTGTCGGTGCGCTGCGCACGTTCCTCAAGGATCACTTGCCTTTCGGTGGTGACATCCTCTTCGGTCAACAGCAGATCGCGCATGCGGTCGGCTTCCATCTTCATCATCAGATCAAGGCGGTCAGCCGCAACACGTTGATAATATGCGGTGAAATCGGTGTTGGTGAAGGCGTTGTCATTGCCGCCCTGCGCCTCGACCGTGGCCGAGAATTCGCCCGCCTCCATGTCATCGGTGCCCTTGAACATCAGGTGTTCAAAGAAATGCGCCACGCCGGATACGCCCGCAGCCTCATCGGCCGAGCCGATCTTGTACCACACCATATGCACCACAACGGGCGCGCGGTGATCTTCGATCACCACCACATCCATGCCATTGTCCAGCTTGAAGGTGCTGACAGTATCTGCCCCTGCCGGAAGGGCAAAGGCCAGCGCGGCCAGAATGGCCCGGCCAAATATGCGACGCATCGCGGTCCTCCGTTTGTGACCTGTTGGCAGCAAGCTATCGCCAAATCGCCTGACCACAAGGCCACCCTACGGGGTTGTGACCGGGGGCGGTGCGCGGTGACGGATGATTATTCCGCGCGCGGCGGGGCCGAAGGCGTGCGCGCGCCTGCCCGGCGCCAGCGTTCCAGTTCGGCATACTGGTCCAGCGCGTAATCGCTGTAGGCTTTGAAATAGACGTTCACGTTGAACACGCGTTCCAGCAACCGCCCGTCATTCTTGCGGCGAAATTCCAGATCTTCGGCGGCAAGCGCCTGGCGGATGCCGGCGGTGATGCCGCCCCGCGTGGCATGGTTGTAAAGCGCACCGTCGCCGCCGCCCCCTGCCCCCGGATTGCCGCCCAGCGCCAGAATCGCGTCATCATACGGGCGCGGATCGGTCAGGTTTGGCCCGCCCGGCGTGGGTTCGGGCAGTTCGGCCAAGGATTCGGGCATTTCCAGCGGCTTCGGCGGCAGGATCGAGAATTCATCCGGCCCGTTGGTTTCCGACCGCACATTCATCAGGTTCGGCACGTCGGATTTGTTGCCACAGGCCGCAAGCGCCAACAGCGCCGCGCTCGCAACTGCGAGAACCACCTGTGCTGACCGCATGCCAAAAGCCTCCACCCGTCTGTTCTTCTGTCGTCTTAGCCTATCATGCCGCCGACGTCACGGGGTCTTTCGGCGCTTTGTGGGCGCGGAAGGCGTTGGTTTGCCCATAAACAGCACCAAGCCCAGCGCACCGGCGAAAATGGCGATGTCCGCGATGTTGAAGGAATAGGGATTCTCGATGCCGCAGCAGGACATGTTCAGAAAATCCGCCACCGCACCATAGATCACGCGGTCAATCACATTGCCCAGCGCGCCGCCCACCAGCAGCCCCGCCGAAATCATCGCCCAACGGCCCGCCTTTTCCTGTCGCACCCACCACAGCACCCAGCCGGAAATGCCGACAGCCACGGCGATCAGTACCCAGCGCATGATGTCGGCGCTGTTGGAAAACAGCCCAAAATTCACCCCCTCATTCCACGCCATGCGCAGATTGAGAAGCGGCGGGATCACATCGATCTCGCCGCGTTCCAGCAGGTTCAGGTACTGCACCACCAGCCATTTCGACGCCTGATCCAGCGCGAAAGTGATCAGGGCGGTCAGGGCCAGCACGCGCATGTCAGTGCCGGAAATGGCGTTGATTGGTGAACACCATGGCAAGGCCCGCCGCATCCGCCGCCGCAATCACTTCGTCATCCCGCATCGACCCGCCCGGCTGGATGATGGCCGTCGCCCCAGCCTCGGCCGCAGCCAACAGCCCGTCGGCAAAGGGGAAAAACGCGTCCGACGCCACAACCGACCCCACGGTCGGGCTTTGCGGCAGGTTCAGCGCATCAGCCATATCGCCTGCCTTGCGCGCTGCAATGCGGGTCGAGTCAATCCGGCTCATCTGGCCCGCGCCCACCCCCACTGTCGCGCCGTCTTTCACATAGATGATGGCGTTGGATTTGACATGCTTGGCCACCTTCCAGGCAAACATCAGGTCGGTCAGCTCGGCCTCGGTCGGCGCGCGTTTGGTCACGACCTTCAGATCGGCCCGCGACACAGACCCCGAATCGCGGTCCTGCACCAGAAACCCGCCCGCAACCTGCTTGAAG
>CAZCFC010000358.1:0-3034 GCA_964497815.1 uncultured Cypionkella sp. | reverse complement strand
GTGCGGACTGGCTATGACGAGGCTCTGTCGCATCGGCTGTTCGCGGGCGGTGGTGGGGTGCTGGTGCCCAGCCGGGTCGAGCCATGCGGTCTGACGCAGATGTATGGGTTGCGCTATGGCACGGTGCCGGTGGTGTCGGCGGTGGGCGGTTTGGCGGATACGGTCATCCATGCCTCGCCTGCGGCTTTGGCGGCCGGAGTGGCGACGGGCATCGTGTTTCATCCCGTGGATGGCGTGGCGTTTGGGCAGGCGCTGCGCGGGTTGCTGGCGCTTTATGGCGACAAGGCCGTCTGGACGACCGTACAGAAGAACGCGATGAAGCAGTCGGTGGGCTGGGAGGCGTCGGCCGCAGCCTATGCCGCGCTTTATGAAGGTCTGGTCAAGTGAATGTGACGGAAATTTCGGTCGAGGCCGGGCGGCCCTGGCCGATGGGGGCGGTGATCACCCCCGAGGGGGTGAATTTCGCGGTGTTTTCGGCCCATGCGACCGGGCTGGATCTGTGTCTGTATTCCGCCGATGGCCGCCGCGAGGTGATGCGGTTGCCGTTTACCGATCGCGAAGGCGATGTCTGGCACATGCATGTTCGGGGCATAAGTCCCGGGCAACAATACGGTTTTCGTGCCCATGGCCCCTATCTGCCGGATGAGGGGCATCGGTTCAACGCCAACAAATTGCTGATCGACCCCTATGCCCGCGGTCTGGCCGGGCGGCTGCGCTGGTCGGACGCGCTGATGGGGTATCGCATTGGGGCGGCGCGTGCCGATCAGTCTTTTGACAGCCGCGACAGTGCCTTTGCCATCCCGAAATCGGTGGTGGTGGACCCTCGGTTTGACTGGGGCGATGACCGGTCTCCACAAATCCCGATGGCCGATACGGTGATCTATGAGGCGCATATCAAGGCGCTGACCATGCGGCATGACGGCATTCCGGCCTCGTTGCGCGGCACGTATGGCGGGTTGTCGCATCCGGTGATGATTGACCATCTGAAGCGTTTGGGCGTGACCACGGTGGAACTGCTGCCGGTGCAGGCCTATTTTGATGACCGCTTTCTGGTGGCCAAGGGCCTGCGCAACCACTGGGGCTATAACACCATGGGCTTTTTCGCCCCCGAGCCGCGTTACGGCGGATCGCAGCCCCTGCGCGAGATGCAGGCGATGGTGAAGGCGCTGCATGCCGCAGGGCTGGAGGTGGTGCTGGACGTGGTTTACAACCACACCGGCGAGGGCGATGCGATGGGGCCGACCCTTGGCTTTCGCGGTCTGGACAACCAAAGCTATTACCGCCTGATCCATGGCGGGCGGCATTATGCCAATGATGCAGGCACGGGCAACACGCTGAACCTGACCCATCCGGCGGTGCTGCGGATGGTCATGGATTCCCTGCGTTATTGGGTGGAAGAGGTGCATATCGACGGCTTTCGTTTCGATCTGGCATCGGTTCTGGGGCGTGAGCCGCATGGATTTGATCCGAACGGCGGCTTCTTTGATGCCATAAGGCAAGACCCGGTGCTGGCGCGGGTGAAGCTGATTGCCGAGCCTTGGGATATTGGCCCCGGCGGTTATCAGCTGGGGTCCTATCCGCCGCCCTTTGCCGAGTGGAACGACAAATACCGCGACGGGGTGCGGCGGTTCTGGCGCAATGATGCCGGGATGGCACCGGATCTGGCGCGGCGTCTGTTGGGGTCGGCGGACAAGTTTGACCATTCGCGGCGGGCGGCAACGTCTTCGGTGAATTTTGTCACCTCGCATGACGGGTTCACCTTGCAGGATGTGGTGACCTATACCGTCAAGCGCAATCTGGCCAATGGCGAGGACAACCGCGACGGCCATGACGACAACCATGCCGACAATATGGGCGTAGAGGGGCCAAGCGATGACCCCGGCCTGATCATCGCCCGCGATCAGCGCAAGCGGAACCTGTTGGCGACGATGCTGTTGTCGCAGGGCACGCCGATGCTGCTGGCGGGGGATGAGGTCGGGCATAGCCAGGGCGGCAACAACAACGCCTATGCGCAGGACAATGACGTGACCCGCATCGACTGGGCGCGCGGCGATATGCGGCTGGCGGCGTTCGTGGCGCATCTGACGGCGCTGCGGCGGGCGCATCCGGTGTTGCGGCAAAGGCGGTTCCTGCACGCGCGGGCGCGGGCGGCGGATGGATTGCCCGATGTCATCTGGCACCGCGCCGATGGGGCCGTGCCGCAGCCGAACGACTGGCATGATCCGGGCTTTCGCTGCATCGGGGTTGAATTGCGCATGGCCGCCGAAGGCCCTGATGCCCGGGACGCCTTGTATCTGGTGTTCAATGGTGGCGGGGCCGCGGCGTTGACCCTGCCCGAAACCGCAGCCGGCTGGCGGATGATCCTGGATACCAGCCGCCCCGAACTGGCCACGCTTGATGTGGGCCACCGCGTTGATGTGGCGGGCCAGGCCGTCTTTGTATTTGAACCGATCCTGACCGGAGATCAGCCATGACCATGTTGACCGTTGCCACCAATCCCATCGCGGGGCAAAAGCCCGGCACCTCGGGCCTGCGCAAGAAAACCCCGGTGTTCATGGGGCCGCATTACCTTGAGAATTTCGTGCAGGCGATTTTTGATGTGGTGGGGGCGCGAAATGAAGACGGGGGGGGCAAGACCTTTGTGCTGGGCGGCGACGGGCGCTATTTCAACGACCGCGCGGCGCAGGTGATCTTGCGGATGGCGGCGGCGAATGGGGCTGCGCGCGTGATCATCGGGCAGGGCGCGATCTTGTCGACGCCAGCCGCCAGCCATCTGATCCGGCTGAACAAGACCGATGGCGGCATCATCATGAGCGCCAGTCACAACCCCGGTGGTCCGCATGAGGATTTCGGCGTCAAGTTCAACATGTCGAACGGCGGACCTGCGCCCGAGGGCGTGACCGAAGATATGTACAAGCGTACAACGGAAATCACCGAGTACCGGATAGCGCAGGCCCAGGATGTGGACCTGTCGGTGATCGGGCGGACCCAGATGGCGGGGATGATCGTCGATGTCGTCGATCCGGTGGCGGAT
>CAZCFC010000357.1:0-3039 GCA_964497815.1 uncultured Cypionkella sp. | reverse complement strand
ACACTGATCGCTGCCTGTCCTGCCTGGCCTGCATGACCACCTGTCCCAGTGGCGTGGATTACATGCATCTGATTGATCAGGCGCGCGGCTATATCGAAAAGACCTACAAGCGGCCGCTGATGGACCGCGCCTTGCGCTGGGTTCTGGCAAAGGTGATCCCAAGCCCGACACTGTTCCGGCTGGCGCTGTTGGGTGCGAAACTGGGCCGACCCTTTGCCAGGTTCATCCCCGATGCCCGGCTGCGGGCAATGCTGGAAATGGCCCCCGGGACCATCCCCCCGGTCAGCCGCAACGACGATCCGCAGACCTTTGCAGCCATTGGCCCGCGCAAGTTGCGGGTGGCGCTGATGACGGGCTGTGCGCAAAAGGCGCTGAACACCGACATCAACGACGCCACGATTCGCCTTCTGCGCCGTCTGGGATGCGAGGTGGTGGTGCCGCGCGGCATGGGCTGTTGTGGCGCTTTGACCCATCACATGGGGCGCGAAAACGAATCCCATGCCGCAGCCCGGACCAATATCGCGGCGTTCATGGCAGAAAAGAACGCGGGCGGGCTGGATGCGATTGTGATCAACACCTCGGGGTGCGGCACCACGGTGAAGGATTACGGCCATATGATCGGCGGTGATGCGGCGGCCACGGTTTCGGGGCTTGCTGTGGACATCTCGGAACTGCTGGTGAAGATCGGGCTGCCTGCGGGTGCGCCCAAGGGGGTGCGCGTGGCCTATCACGCGGCTTGTTCGCTGCAACACGGCCAGCAGGTGAAAACCGCGCCAAAAGACTTGCTGAAACAGGTTGGGTTCACGGTGCTGGAGCCTGCCGACAGCCATCTGTGCTGTGGGTCTGCGGGCACCTACAACCTGCTGCAGCCCGAAATCAGCCAGCAATTGAAGGCACGCAAGGTACAGACGCTTGAGGCCCGATCACCCGACATCATCGCGGCGGGCAATATCGGCTGCATGATGCAGATCGGGTCTGGGACAACCGTGCCGATTGTGCATACAGTTGAATTGCTGGACTGGGCGACCGGGGGGCCAAAGCCCCGGGCCATCACCCAGGGAATTCATCCAAGCCGCCCAAGAATTGCCGCAATCCGCCCCTAACCCCGAAAGACCACCGGAGGACCCATGCGCGTTGCCCTGATTTCTGCCCTGATCACGCTGACCGCCTGGCCCTTGATGGCCGAGGAAAGTCCGTTGATCAGCCTGCAAACGGGTGATGATTCAAGGGGTTGGAATGCAGTTGGGCGGCTTGATCTGGGCAGCCACGGATTTTGCACCGGCACTTTGATCGCGCCGCAACTGGTGCTGACGGCAGCGCATTGCCTGTTTGACAAGACCTCTGGCGCGCGGATCGAAGACCGCGACATCGAATTTCTGGCCGGGTGGCGCAATGGCCGGGCCGAGGCCTATCGTGGCGTCGCGCGCAGTGTGGCGCATCCCGATTACATCTATGCAGGCCTCGATAGCCTGGACCGCGTGGCCTATGACGTGGCACTTCTGCAACTGGATCAGCCGGTACGCCTGCCGTCAATCACACCGTTTCAAACCGCCAGCCGTCCGCATCGCGGCGATGAGGTGGGGGTGGTGTCCTACGCTCAGGATCGCGCCGAAGCGCCGTCGCTGCAAGAGGTGTGCCATGTGATTGATCAGGCCCCCGAAGTGTTGGTGTTGTCGTGCAACGTCGATTTCGGCTCCTCTGGTGCGCCGATTTTTGCGGTGCGTGATGGGGTGGTGCGCATCGTTTCGGTGGTGTCGGCCAAGGCGGATGTGGACGGCGAAAAGGTGGCCCTTGGCACCGCACTTGAAGGGCCTTTGGCCGTTCTGCAAGCCGAGATGGACAAGGGCGTGGGCATGACCACCCTTTCCGGCAAGACCGTGCGGACCTTGTCGGGCGGCACGGCAGCGGGCGCAAAATTCGTCAAACCCTAGGGGACTTGAAAGGCCGCAAACCGCTTCCCAGATAAGGGGTGTCCCCGGAATGCCGCGATCGGGTCCGGGGCGTGAAACCCCGCCTTGCCCGTTTGGGAAGGCATTTGCCCCGTCGCAGCGGCGGGCATCGCTTGAAAGAGGATGACATGCGCAACTTTGATTTCGCCCCCCTGTACCGCGCCACCGTTGGCTTTGATCGCATCGCAGATCTGATGGACCGTGCGCTGACCGCCGATGTGGCCCAACCCACCTATCCACCGTATAACATTGAAAAGACAGCAGAAGATGCTTATCGTATCTCGATCGCCGTCGCCGGGTTCTCTCCCGACGAACTGGCTGTCGAGGTCAAGGAAGGCGCTTTGCACGTCACCGCCCGCAAGGCACCCGAGGCCGAGGGCAAGACCTATCTGCACCGGGGCATCGCCACCCGCGCCTTTGACCGCCGCTTTGCGCTGGCCGATCATGTGCGCGTGACCGGGGCCAGCCATGAGAACGGCATGCTGCACATTGATCTGGTGCGTGAAACCCCCGAGGCGTTGAAACCCCGCCGCATCGAAATTGGCCGCAATGTCGAGGCCAAAGCCGTTGAGAGCAAGGTGATCGAGACAGCCGAAATCTAACGCCGCAGAATGAACAGAAGATGAAGGAAAGGCCCGGCATCACTGCCGGGCCTTTTGCCTGTGTTACGGCGCAAGGGCCTTGGCCATACGCATCAGGTTCGCGGCCTCGACACGGTACCCGAAATCGTCGGTCCCGCGTGCGTCCAAAGCCAGTTCAATCGCCTGATCCCAGCCCCAATCGCCCAGATAGGCCGCCCCTGTCAGCAACTGCCCGAAACCGGCGATGGCGGCGGCAAAGCGGGCGTCGTCGCTGATCCGCCCCCCGGCCAGAATCGGGGTTTCCAACAGCGTGCTGGACGTGGCCCCCGGAGCCACCCAGCGCAGGCGCAGAAAGCCCAGTTCCGAAGTGTCAGGGATCGGGTCCACCAAGCCATATCGCAACGGATCGTGCAGCAGGGCGGGACTGCCCGGGGCGGTCACTTCGTAAAGCGCCGTTACCGCAGTGCCCGCCCCGATGTCGCCCGCATCAATGGCGTCATTGTTGAAAT
>CAZCFC010000356.1:0-3047 GCA_964497815.1 uncultured Cypionkella sp. | reverse complement strand
TGCCCATCGGCTCTGACGGCACATTGCCGCTTGGCATGCAAATCCTCGGTCGCCTTCGCGACGACCACCTGATCTGCGCCGCTGGTCACGCCTTTGAACGGGCGACAGACCACTCTGTTCAACGCCCCGATTTCATCTTGTCATAAATACCCCACAGGGGGGTTTGGGGGGACGTGAAGTCCCCCCATCGCCAGCCCAGGGGCCGGTCCTAGCCGCGCTGCAACCGGTCCAGTCGCAACTGTGCGGCGCGGCGGTGGCCCTCAAGCCCCTCGCTTGCGGCCTGCCGCGCGGCCGGCGGGGCCACCAGATCGACACCCTGCGGTTCCAGCCACTGATGCGTGGCAATCTTGACATAGGCCCCCACCCACAGACCACCGGTATACCGTCCCGCCGCCATTGTGGGCAGCGTGTGGTTGGTGCCGGAACACTTGTCGGAATAGACCACGCTTGCCAGCTCTCCGATGAACAACGACCCGTAATTGCGCAGCTTTTTGGCAAAGCCATGCGCATCGCGGGTGTGTACCTGCAAATGTTCGGCGGCGATGAAATCGGAATAGGCGATCATCGCCGCCTCATCCTCGCAGACGGCAATCTCGCCATAGTCACGCCAGGCCGGGTCTGCGACATAGGCGGTGGACAAGGTCTTCATCTGCCGCTCCACCTCGACCAGAACCGCCTCGGCCAAGGGCCGGTGGGTGGTGATCAGGCCCACGCGGGTGCGCACATCATGCTCTGCCTGCGCCAGAAGGTCGGTCGCGATCATCTCGGCGTCGCCGGTTTCATCCGCCAGAATGTAGATTTCCGACGGCCCCGCCAATTGATCAATGCCAACCGGGCCGAACACCTGCCGCTTGGCCTCATTCACAAAGGCATTGCCCGGCCCCATGATCTTCATCACCCCCGGCACGGTTTCGGTGCCAAAGGCCATCGCCGCAATCGCCTGCGCGCCGCCGATTCGGAAAATCCGGTCCGCGCCAGACAGATGACACCCTGCCACCATCGCCTCATGCGCATTGGGCGGCAGACAGGCGATCACTTCGGGCACGCCAGCCACTTTCGCCGGAACAATCGTCATGATGGGGGCCGACAACAGCGGAAAGCGCCCGCCGGGCACATAACAGCCCACGCGGTCAATCGGGATCACCCGATGCCCCATGAACACGCCCGGCAGCGGCTCAATATCCAGCGGCAGGATGGTGGCCAGCTGTGCTTCGGCAAAGCGGCGCACATTGGCAATGGCAAATTCGGTGTCTTTGCACGTCTGCGGATCAAGGGCGGCCACAGCGGCCTGGCGCTGTTCGGGTGTCACTTCAAACACTTGCAGGTCCGATTTGTCGAACTGCGCCGAATACTGCCGCACCGCCGCATCGCCGCGCGCTTTCACATCAGCCAGAATCCCGGCCACCAATTCGGCCACTGGCTTGTTGTCGCCTTCCGCACTGCGGGTGGGCGACTTTACCCAAGTAACCTTGGCTTTGGGATAGGCTTCGGGCAGGTTCGACATATTCGCTCCTTTCGGGCCATTTGGCCGACTATGGTTTGCGATCTTTCTAGCGCGATGTGCATACGATTGCAAAGCCCTGTTTCGGTCGCAGTTAAAAATACCGGATCCGCGCTGTAAAACAAGGGGTTTTGCAGACTTAACAAGGGCTGCGCGCAGGTCATCATTCAATATTCCGCACAAATCCTGACAAGCGTCTTGCCATCTGGCCCGCGCTTGGTTTATCCATATTGCAAACGTATTCAATGCCGGGGAATGACATGGCTGTAACGTGGCTCAAGCGCGGCAAGCCCGAAACCGAACGGGCGGCGGATGATGCGAAAACCCGAACGGTGGTGGAATCCGTGCTGGCCGATATTGCCGCGCGCGGTGACGCCGCGGTGCGCGATCTGTCGGTAAGGTTTGACAGCTACGGCCCACCCTCTTTTCGGCTGACCGCCTCGGAAATCGAGGCTGCGATGCAAAAGGTCGCCCCCCGCGACATGGACGACATCCGGTTCGCCCAAACCCAGATCCGCCGCTTTGCCGAAGCCCAGCGCGCCAGCATGACGGATATCGAGGTGGAAACCCTGCCCGGCGTCTTCCTTGGCCACCGCAACATCCCGGTGCAATCGGTTGGCTGCTATGTGCCCGGCGGCAAGTTTCCCATGGTGGCAAGCGCCCATATGTCGGTTCTGACCGCGGCCGTCGCGGGCGTGCCGCGCATCGTGGCCTCGGCCCCCCCGGTCAACGGCGCGCCGCATCCGGCGATCGTGGCGGCCATGGCGATGGGTGGGGCGCATGAAATCTACGTGCTGGGCGGCATGCAGGCCGTAGGTGCCATGGCCATTGGCACCGAAACCATCCGCGCCGTGGATATGCTGGTCGGCCCCGGCAATGCCTTTGTGGCCGAGGCCAAGCGCCAGCTTTATGGCCGCGTCGGCATTGATCTGTTTGCGGGCCCCACGGAAACCATGGTCATCGCGGATAACACCGTTGACGCCGAACTTTGCGCCACCGATCTGCTGGGTCAGGCCGAACACGGCTACAACTCGCCCGCCGTTCTGCTGACCAACAGCCGCAAGCTGGCCGAGGCGACGCTGGCCGAGGTTGACCGCCTGCTGCACATCCTGCCGACCGCTGCAACGGCGGGGGTCAGCTGGGCCGATTACGGCGAGGTGATCCTGTGCGACACCTATGACGAAATGCTGGCAACAGCCAATGACATCGCCTCGGAACATGTGCAGGTGATGACCGACCGCGACGATTGGTTCCTGGAAAACATGCACAGCTATGGCGCGCTGTTCCTTGGCCCGCGCACCAATGTTGCCAATGGTGACAAGGTGATCGGCACCAACCACACCCTGCCCACCAAAAAGGCCGGGCGCTATACGGGCGGGCTTTGGGTGGGCAAGTTCCTGAAAACCCATTCCTATCAGCGCGTCACGACCGATGCCGCAGCCGCCGAGATCGGCCGCTATGGCAGTCGCCTGTGCGTGCTGGAGGGCTTTGTCGGTCATGCCGAACAGTGCAACATCCGCGTGCGGCGCTATGGTGGGCAGAATGT
>CAZCFC010000355.1:0-3059 GCA_964497815.1 uncultured Cypionkella sp. | reverse complement strand
TCCGCCCGCGCCGGCGTCTGGACCGCGCCATGGTCAAGGCCGCCTGGGGCGGGGCCGCCGATGCCGATCTGATCGTGCTGCTGATCGAGGCGCATCGCGGCCTGACCGATGGTGTCGAATCCATCATCGACCGCATGAAAGACCAGATCCCGCAGGGGATTCAGGTGGCGCTGGCGATCAACAAGATTGACCGCGTGAAGGCCGAAGTGCTTTTGGCGCTTGCCGAAAAGATGAACACTGCGTTTCCGTTTGCCAAGACCTTCATGATCTCGGCGGAAAAGGGCTATGGCGTCAAAGACCTGCGGGAATGGTTGGCCGATCAGTTGCCTGCGGGCCCGTGGTTCTACCCCGAAGATCAGATCGCCGACCTGCCGATGCGCATGATCGCCGCCGAGATGACCCGCGAAAAGCTGACCCTGCGTCTGCACGAAGAATTGCCCTACCAACTGACGGTGGAAACCGAAAAATGGGAGGATAAGCCCGACGGCAGCACCAGGATTGACCAGATCATCTATGTGTCGCGCGATGGTCACAAGGGCATCGTGCTGGGCAACAAGGGTGAGACGATCAAGGCCATCGGTCAATCCGCGCGCGCGGATATTTCCGAATTTCTGGGCCGCACCGTCCATCTTTTCCTGCAGGTGAAGGTGCGCGAAAACTGGCAGGATGAACCCGAGCGTTATTCCGAAATGGGGCTGGATTTCAAAGACGGCGACGCCTGACATCCCGGACCGCTGCAGGCCTCCGTGCCGAAATCCGGGACTGATCCTGTGGCGCTGCGCCTGCGATGCAACTTGCCCCCTCCGGGGGGAGTATTTGGAAAACAGCAATGAGTGACGCGCGTCTGGCCAGCGGCATATGGGTGTCTGCCTATCTGACCCGCTTGCGGCTGGCGGATATTGCGCATTACGTCACCGCGCGGGGCGATGCGACGGCGGGTGCGGTGGTGGTCAAACTGGCGACGCTGGATGGGCAGGCGCGGGCGTTTCAACGCAGCTATGATCTGACCTTGGGGCGGCGGGCTTGGGTGGTTCTGGCCGATGGCGCAGAGGCAGAGGTTGACGCGCTGTTGCGGCGTCAGCGCGCCCGCGATCCCGATCTGTGGATCATCGAGATTGAAGATCGTCAGGGCCGCACCTTGCTGGAGCAAGAGGGGCTGGCAGAGTAAGCCCTTGCGCCATTCCCGGCAGGCCACAATCGGCCATCGCAAATCCGGTCATCAGGATCAGCATCGCGGGCGCTCAAGGCGTGGGTGTTGCGAAACGGCAAGGCGCAGACGCCATCGGGGTTGCGCGTTCGCATGGCCCTGTTTCAGGGGGATCGCAAAACGGCGGCCTGACGGGCTTGCCCATGCGCCGCTCTGGCCCGATAGTCTGCGGATGATGGAATGGCGGGACGAAGGCGCGCTGTTGTCGGTGCGGTTGCACGGCGAATCGGCGGCGATCATCGAGGTGTTCACGGCGGCGCATGGGCGTCATGCCGGGGTTGTGCGGGGCGGAGCCTCGCGCAAGATGGCGGCGATGTTGCAGCCGGGCAGTCAGGTTGATGTGACATGGCGGGCGCGGCTTGAAGAGCACATCGGTGCCTTCACCGTCGAACCGTTGCGCAGCCGGGCGGCGGTATTGGCGGACAGGCTGGCTTTGGCCGGGCTGAACGCTGTCTGCGCCTTGTTGCATGTGGCCTTGCCCGAGCGGCAGGCGCATCCGCATCTGTGGGTGGTGACCATGGCGCTGCTGGACGCGATGGCGGCGGGGGCGGATTGGCCCGCCGACTATCTGCGGTGGGAGGTGTTGTTGCTGGACGAACTGGGCTTTGGTCTGGATCTGTCCAGTTGCGCCGTGACGGGTGCGCGTGATGATCTGGCCTATGTCAGCCCGAAAACCGGGCGCGCTGTCAGCCGTGCGGGGGCGGGTGATTGGGCGGCGCGGCTGTTGCCGTTGCCGCAGGTGATGCTGGGGCAGGGACCCGCCTTGGGTGCCGAACTGGCGCAGGGGTTGGCCGTCACCGGGCATTTCCTGAATCGCGGGCTGGAACCGGTGCTGAACGGGCGTGCCCTGCCCGAGGCGCGGGCGCGGCTGCTGGAGTTGCTGGCGCGCAGGACCATTTAGTCGCAGACCGGCGGGTTCTGTCGCGCGTGGCACAGACCCGCATGCAGTGGCCGGGCGAAGTGGCAGCATCATGGCCATTCACGACATCCCGCTGGTGCTAAAGCACAGCCCCGCCCCCAAGGTTCAGCATTTCGCGCTGTTGGCCGGGCTAGAGGCGGCGGTGCGTGGCACGCTGATTTCCGCCATGCCTTTGGCGGTGTATCACGCGCTGGGTGATGCCGAGTCCACCTCATCGGCCTATTTCGTGGCCGGGATCGTGGCGCTGATCTGGGGGCTGATGGTGCCTTGGGCCACCGGTTTTATCCCGCGCCGCTGGATGTTCTCCATTGGCTGCGGGCTGTATCTGGCGGCGATGAGCCTTGCGATCTGGGGCACGCCCGCCACTGTACCCTTGTCGGTGATGTGCAATGCGATGGCCACGGCCACGACATTCGTGTGTTTCAACGCCTATGTGCTGGATTACATCAAGCGTGCCGATCTGGGGCGGGTGCAATCGACGCAGATGCTTTATGCGGCGGCACCGTGGGCGATCGGGCCGATGCTGGGGGTCTGGCTGCATGATCTGTGGGCCCCCGCGCCGTTTCTGCTGGCGGGGGTGTTTGCGGTGATTTTGCTGGCGGTGTTCTGGGTTCTGCGGCTGGGCAATGGCAAGCAAATCGCCAAAGCGCGCGGACCTGCCTTGAACCCGCTTGCCTATCTGGGCCGGTTCTTTGCGCAGCCCCGGCTGATTGCGGGCTGGCTGTTTGCGGTGATGCGGTCTTGCGGCTGGTGGGTCTACGTCGTCTACTTGCCGATATTCTGCATCGAGAACGGCTTGGGCGGCAAAGTTGGCGGCATCGCCCTGTCGATCACCAACGCGCTGCTGTTCACGTCGCCGCTGATGCTGCGTGCGGTGCGGCGGCGGTCGGTTCGGGTGTCGGTGCGCTTTGGTTTCGGCTTTTGCGGGGCGCT
>CAZCFC010000354.1:0-3100 GCA_964497815.1 uncultured Cypionkella sp. | reverse complement strand
CAACGGGGCAGTGATGGGGCTTTTGGCATGATCGGGCGGAGGTTTAGAACTCCGGCGCCAGTCGAAGACAAACCCAAGGGGTTTGACGACTTTGATCTGCGTTTGGGCGATCTTATGCGTGGCGAACGTGCGACGCTGGGCAAATCCTTGCTGGATATTCAGCGCGAGTTGAAGATCAAGGCCACCTACATTGCCGCGATTGAAAACGCCGATGTCACCGCCTTTGAAACCCCCGGTTTCATCGCCGGCAACGTGCGGTCTTATGCCCGGTATCTGGGGATGGATCCGGATTGGGCCTTTGCAAAATTCTGCCGCGAAGCAAATTTCGAAGTGGCGCATGGCATGTCGGCGGCGGCCTCATCTGCTTCGGTTGCGGCCTTGCGGGCACGTCAGAATGCAGCCGAAGGGCGGGATGGCATTTCCGTTCTGAATCCGTCTTTCGTGCCACGCTCGGAAAGCATGTTTGCGCGGGTTGAACCCGGTGCGGTCGGATCCTTGGCGGTTCTTGTCGCGTTGATCGCGGCATTGGGATACGGCGGTTGGTCCGTGCTGCAGGAAGTGCAGCGTGTGCAATTGTCGCCGGTGGATCAGGCGCCCTCGGTTGTGGCGGATCTGGATCCGCTGGCGGATGTGCAGGGCACCGCGCCCCTGACGCGCAATGCCGGAAATGATCCGGCAGCGACCGAAACCTTGCTGGCCAATGGGGGCACCGCCGATCCGCTGGACCGGCTGTATCAGCCCGAAGCGCTGGACGTGCCGGTGCTGACGGCCCGCGATGGACCGATTGCCGCGATCAATCCCCGCAGTGCCGGCGGTGCCGCGCCTGCGACTTCGACGCTGGTTGCGTCTGAGACCCCGGCGGATGCAACGGTTCAGGTTGTGGCCGATGCCAAGCCTGGCGTTGAAGTGCTGGCCGTGCGCCCGTCATGGGTGCGGATTTCCGCGACCGATGGCACCGTGTTGTTCGAGAAGATCCTGGATGCAGGCGAACGCTATGCCGTGCCGCCGTTGCAAGAGGCTGCGGAACTGCGGTCGGGCAATTCCGGTTCAATCTATTTCGTGGTCAACGGTCAAACTTTCGGACCTGCAGCCCCCGGCGCGCAGGTGATCAAGAACGTGCCTTTGTCGCCCGAAGCCTTGACCACAACCTATGCTGTGGCCGATCTGTCAGGCGATGCCGATCTGGCGCAGTTCGTGTCGGTGGTGGCCAGTGCGTCTGATGTGGTCGCACCCCCGACTGATGCGCCGTCCGAATAAGCTGCCGATCAACCAGATGTCAGCGCCAAAAGCCCCGCAGCGGTTGCTCCGGGGCTTTGGTCTGTTTATCTAACGGGGAACCGAACGAAAGGCTGCCAGTGATGTCCCACAACCCGATCCGCCCTTGGCGCAACATTCAACGCCGGGTGTCGCGCCAGATCAGCGTCGGCCGCGTGTTGGTGGGGGGCGATGCGCCGATTTCGGTGCAGACCATGACCAACACGCTGACCACCGATGTCGCCGCAACCATCGAACAGATCCAGCGCTGCGCGGTGGCCGGTGCCGACATCGTTCGGGTGTCCACGCCGGACGCCGAAAGCACATTCGCGCTGCGCGAGATCGTGCGCGAAAGCCCGGTGCCGATCGTGGCGGACATTCATTTCCACTACAAGCGCGCCATCGAGGCCGCCGAGGCAGGGGCTGCCTGCCTGCGCATCAACCCCGGCAACATTGGGGATGCCAAACGCGTCGCGGAAGTGGTGCGCGCGGCCAAGGATCACGGCTGTTCCATCCGCATTGGCGTCAACGCGGGGTCGCTGGAGCGGCATTTGTTGGACAAATACGCCGAACCCTGCCCGGACGCGATGGTCGAGTCCGGCCTTGATCATATCAAGCTGTTGCAGGACAACGATTTCCATGAATTCAAGATCTCGGTGAAGGCGTCTGATGTCTTTCTGGCTGCCGCCGCCTATCAACAACTGGCCGAGGCCACCGATGCCCCGATCCATCTGGGCATCACCGAGGCGGGGGGGCTGGTATCGGGCACGGTGAAATCCGCGATTGGTCTGGGCAACCTGCTGTGGTCGGGGATTGGTGACACCATTCGTGTGTCGCTGTCGGCCGATCCGGTCGAAGAGGTGAAGGTGGGCTTTGAAATCCTGAAAAGCCTTGGGTTGCGCCATCGCGGCGTCACCATCATTTCCTGCCCGTCCTGCGCGCGGCAGGGGTTTGACGTGATCAAGACCGTGACGGCGCTGGAGGATCGGTTGGCCCATATCACCACCAGCCTGAGCCTGTCGATCATCGGCTGCGTGGTGAATGGCCCCGGCGAGGCGCTGATGACCGACATCGGCTTTACCGGCGGCGGGGCAGGGTCTGGCATGGTGTATCTGGCGGGCAAGCAAAGCCACAAGCTTGGCAATGAGGCGATGGTCGATCACATCGTCGAACTGGTCGAGAAGAAAGCCGCCGAAATTGAGGCGACTGCGGTTTCAGACTGACCGCGCAGGCCTGAGGGGGCCCGGGCCTGGACTGTCAGCCTTCACACTGGCCCCTTCACACTGGCCCCAATATCCCTGCAGAAGGCTCTGCTGACATGCCGGGTGCCTCTGGCGGGGATATGGGGACCAGTGTGAAGGCGGATTTGGCTGCAAGGGGGGCCGTGGGCCAGCCAGACCGATTTCACCCCCGCAGGCCTATCCCCGTTCGGCCGCCACGATCTGCTGCATGCCGTCCAGCGGCACATAGCCGCGCAGCAAGGTGTCGTCGATCACGAATGTGGGGGTTCCGGTGATCTGCATCGCGTCAGCCAGCGCATGGTTTGCGGCAATGACTTGCGTCACTTCATCACTGCCCATCTTTGCCAGGACCGCAGCGCTGTCCAGCCCCATATCGGTCGCCAGCCGCGCCAGATTTTCGGCATCCGGGGTGCCGCGCAGGGTGATCAGGGCATCATGGGCCTTCTTGTAGGCGTCATCCCCGGCCACCATGCGGGTGGCGATGGCGAATTGCGACGACAGCAGCGACTGTTCGCCCAGGATCGGGAATTCCTTCACCACGAAGCGGATGTTGCCATCCGATTTCACCAGTTCTTCGGTGTCTTCATAGGCCTTGCGGCAATAGC
>CAZCFC010000353.1:0-3125 GCA_964497815.1 uncultured Cypionkella sp. | reverse complement strand
GCGGTGATGGCCCCGGTGTCGGGGGCCGACAAGGCGCTGGACCGGGGCAACCTGCGCCGCGCCTCGGCCCTGCTGGATGAGGCGGGCTGGGTTGCGGGCGATGACGGCATGCGCCGCAACGCCAAGGGCGAGGTGCTGAAAGTCGAATTCCTTGAGGACAGCCCCGCCTTTGAACGCGTGATCAGCCCCTATGTCGAAAACCTGCGCGCGCTTGGTGTGGACGCGGCACTGATCCTTGTGGACCCCGCGCAAATGAGCCAGCGCAGCGATCCCCCCAGCTTTGATTTCGACATCATCGTGGGGGGCGCGATCAATGGCTATGAACCGGGCAGCGAGATGAAACAGGGCTATGCCTCTGTTACGGCTGACAATTCTACCCGCAACCGTGCCGGTTTCGCCCATCCCGCGATTGACAGGCTGCTGGACGTGATCGAAGCGGCCAAGACCCGCGAAGAGCTGGATGTGGTGACACAGGCCTTTGACCGGGTGATGCGATCCACCCAGTTCTGGGTGCCGCAATGGTACAAGAATACCCACACCGTCGCCTATTATGACCAATACGAGCACCCCGAAACCCTGCCGCCCTATGCCTTGGGCGAGATGGATTTCTGGTGGTTCAACCCCGAAAAGGCCGCCAGGCTGAAAGCCTCGGGCGCGCTGAAATAACCGATGGCAGCCTATATCCTGCGCCGCTTGCTTTTGGTGATCCCGACGCTGTTCGGGATCATGCTTGTCAACTTTGCGCTGACCCAATTCGTTCCAGGTGGCCCGTTTGATCAGATCGAGGCGCGGCTGGAAGGCAATGGCGATGCGATCGAGGCGGTGACAGGGGGGGCAGGCGAAGCCCCCGGCACCGAGGCGGGCGGGGGCTATGTTGGCGCGCGCGGTCTGCCGCCGGAATTCCGTGCCAAGCTGGAGGTCGAGTTCGGCTTTGCCCGCTTCATCTGCCCCGAGGGTTATGTCGGCAAGCTGGAGCAACAGGCCAAGGATTGCCAAAAGGAAATGATACCGGCGACGGAAAGGTTCATCATCATGATGGGCAAATTCCTGCGCTTTGATTTTGGCCAAAGCTATTTCCGATCCGCTGGCGTGATGGAACTGGTGGCCGAAAAACTGCCCGTTTCCATTACGCTGGGCCTGTGGTCCACCTTGATTGCCTATCTGATTTCGATTCCGCTGGGCATCCGCAAGGCGGTGCGCGACGGGTCCGGCTTTGACAGTTGGACCTCTGGCGTGATCATCGCCGCCTATGCCATTCCGGGGCTGCTGGTGGCGGTCATGCTGCTGGTGCTTTTTGCGGGCGGGTCCTATTGGCAGATTTTCCCGCTGCGGGGGCTGACCTCGTCCAATTTTGCCGACTTGTCACCGATGGGCAAGGTGGGCGATTATCTGTGGCACATCACCCTGCCGGTTCTGGCCAGCACGATTTCGTCCTTTGCCACCCTGACCTTGCTGACCAAGAACAGCTTTCTGGACGAGATCAAGAAGCAATATGTGATGACGGCGCGGGCCAAGGGACTGTCCGAAAACCGCGTGCTTTATGGCCATGTCTTTCGCAATGCCATGCTGATCGTGATTGCCGGATTCCCGGCGCTGTTCATCGGGGTGTTCTTTGGCGGCAGCCTGATCATCGAGACGATCTTCAGTCTGGATGGCCTGGGGCAGCTTGGCTACAAGTCCGCCGTTGAACGCGATTATCCGGTGATTTTCGGCACATTGTTCGCTTTTGGCCTGATGGGCCTGGTGGTCGGCATCATCTCGGACCTGATGTACGTGTGGATTGATCCACGCATTGATTTCGAAAGGCGGGGCTGATGGCTTTGTCCCCTTTGAACCAGCGCCGCTGGCGGAATTTCAGGGCGAACCGGCGGGCCTATTGGTCGTTGATCCTGTTCACGATCCTGTTCGGCGTGTCGCTGTTTGCCGAAGTTCTGGCCAACGACCGCCCGCTTGTGGTGACCTATCGTGGCGAATGGCGGATGCCGTTTCTGCGGTTCTACTCCGAGGCAGATTTCGGCGGCGATTTCCGCACCGAGGCGAATTACAAATCGCCCGAGGTGCAATGCCTGATCATCACCGGCGGTCTGCTTGATTGCTTTGACGAACCGGAAACGATGATCCAATCGGCTGAACTGGGCAAACTGGACGGCAGCGAAGGCTTTGCCAAGGGCAGCGTGCTTTGGCCGCCGATTCCCTATTCCTACAACACGATCAATGATCTGGGCGGGCAAGCCGCGCCTTCTGCTCCGGATGGCAATCACTGGCTGGGCACCGACGACACCAGCCGCGACGTGCTGGCGCGGGTGATCTATGGCTTCAGGCTTTCGGTGGCCTTCGCACTGATCGTCACCGTGCTGACATCGGCGCTTGGCATTCTGGCGGGGGCCATTCAGGGCTATTTCGGCGGCAAGGTGGACCTGATCTTTCAACGCGTGCTGGAAATCTGGAGCGGGACGCCCGAACTTTACGTCATCATCATCGTGTTTTCGGTCTGGCAGCGCAGCTTCTGGATCTTGATCCTGCTGATGGTGGCCTTTGGCTGGACACGGCTGATTGGCGTCGTGCGCGCCGAATTCCTGCGGGCGCGGAATTTTGAATATGTCCGTGCGGCCAAGGCCTTGGGTGTGCCGGACCGCGTGATCATGGTGCGCCACGTGCTGCCCAACGCCATGGTGGCCACGCTGACCATGCTGCCTTTCGTGGTGTCCGGCACCATAGGATCGCTGGCCGCTTTGGATTACCTTGGTTTTGGCCTGCCTGCCTCGCTGCCCTCTCTGGGGCAGCTGTCACGTCAGGCCCAACAAAATCTGCAGATGCCGTCGCTGGCCTTCACGGCGTTTTTCACATTTGCCATCATGCTGTCGCTGCTGGTCTTCATCTTCGAAGGCGTGCGCGATGCGTTTGACCCCAGAAAGACCTTCCAATGACTGTGGTGCTGGAGGTTGAAAACCTGAATATCGCCTTCCGGCAGGATGGCCGAACCATCAACGCCGTGCGCGGGGTCAGCTTTACCGTGGCCAAGGGGGAAACCGTGGCTTTGGTCGGGGAAAGCGGTTCGGGCAAGTCGGTGACGGCGCTGTCGACGGTGGGGCTGCTGCCGGACAGCGCAACCGTGACGGGAGCCG
>CAZCFC010000352.1:0-3144 GCA_964497815.1 uncultured Cypionkella sp. | reverse complement strand
CCGCGCCCATTGATCAAGGGTCTGCGTTGTAACCGCAGCGGTGCGGGCGTAGGGTCGCACGATCCCGCAGCCCAAAGGCCATCATGACCGCAGCCCCCTTGTCAGACATCACGATTCTGGACCTGACCCATGTTCTGGCCGGGCCATTTGCCAGCCACAGTCTGGCCGATCTGGGCGCAAGGGTGATCAAGGTCGAACGCCCCGGCACCGGCGACGACACCCGCGCCTTCCCACCGTTTGTGCGCGGCGAAAGCGCCTATTTCGCCTGTCTGAACGCGGGCAAGTCGTCGATTGCCCTGGATCTGAAGGCGCCCCCGGACCGCGCGATTTTCGAACGGCTGCTGGCCCGCGCCGATGTGATCCTGGAAAACCACCGCCCCGGCGTGATGGAGCGGCTGGGCTATGGCTATGACACCCTGCACGCCCGCCACCCCCGCCTGATCTATGGGGCGGTGTCGGGCTTTGGGCATACCGGTCCCGAGGCGGGCAAACCGGCTTATGACATGGTGGTGCAGGCGCGCGGCGGCGTGATGAGCATCACCGGCGAAGAAGGCGGCCCGCCGGTGCGTGTGGGCGCCAGCATTGGTGACGTTGTGGCGGGGATGTATCTGGTGCAGGGCGTGCTGGCGGCGTTGTATGACCGCAGCAAGACCGGGCTTGGGGCCAAGATCGACATTGCCATGCTGGATGCGCAACTGGCGATTCAGGAACATGCCATTGCCATCACCACAGCCACCGGCAAGCCTCCGGGGCGCACAGGCGCGCGCCATCCCACCATCACGCCGTTTTCCACCTATCGCGCCGCCGATGGCTTTGTGGTGATCGCGGCGGGCAACGATGCGATGTTTGCACGTTTGTGCGATACGCTGGCCCTGCCCCTTGCCACCGATCCGCGCTTTGCCACCAATGCCGCGCGCTGTGACAATCATGCGCTGCTGAAACGGTTGCTTGAGGCGGTGACACTGGGGGCCCCGGTCGCCCATTGGATTGCAACCCTTGAGGCGGCGGGCCTGCCCACCGCCCGTGTGCAGGATATGGCGCAGGTGTTGGCCGACCCGCAAATCCTTGCCCGCCATATGGTGCTGCCGGTTCAGGCACAGCAAGACGGCCCCAGCTTTACCGCCCCCGGCAATCCGATCAAGATGTCGACCCTGCCCGAAATCAGCACGCGCGCCCCTGCCCCGCGTCTGGACGGCGACCGGGCGGCGATTCTGGCATGGCTGAACGGCGCGGACCGGCCCTGATATGCCGCGAACAGGCATTGATACGGCAAGGATGCAGCTTAGACTCTGATCAAACAGCATGAGGCGCAAATGACCCCCGCGGTTGTGGTCGACGAAAAGGACCAAATTACCCAGACTTGGGCAGACCCTGTCCGCGGCACCATCGCCTGGAAAACCCTGATTTCCGGCGATGTCACCGCGACGGATACGCTTGTCTGTGGCGTGGCGATCATGACTGCGGGCGATACGTTCGCGCTGCATTCCCACCCGCAGCCCGAGGTCTACTTCGGGCTGGACGGCGAGGTTACGGTGCAGGTTGACGGCACCCCACACCGCCTGCGCCCCGGCGTGGCTCTTTTCATTCCGGGCAATGCGGTGCATGGCGTGCTGCACGCAGATCAGCCGGTGCGCTGGTTCTACACCTTTGCCGCCGACGCGTTCCCCGACATTGCCTACACATTCGCCTGACGTGAGGACACCATGACCGACATTCAAGACACCGCCCAAGATGCCCTTGTCATCTTCACCCCCTCGGGCAAACGCGGCCGCTTTGCGCTTGGCACGCCCGTGCTGACAGCGGCCCGGCAGTTGGGCGTCGATCTGGATTCGGTCTGCGGTGGGCGCGGGATCTGCTCGAAATGTCAGATCAGCCCCGGCTATGGCGAGTTTCCAAAACATGGCGTCACCGTCGCAGCCGATGCGCTGACGGATTGGAACTCGGTCGAGGAACGCTACAAATCCAAGCGCGGCATGCTGGATGGCCGCCGGTTGGGCTGTCAGGCCAAGGTGATGGGCGATGTGGTCATCGACGTGCCGCCGGAAAGCCAGGTTCACAAGCAGGTCATCCGCAAATCCGCCAGCCAGCGCGACATCATCATGGATCCGGCCACCCGTGCGCTGTACGTCGAGGTGGCTGAACCCGACATGCACGAACCCACTGGCGATTTCGAACGGCTGGTAACGGCACTGCAACAGCAATGGGGCGTGGGCGAGGTGGCGGCCGAACTGCCGATCCTGCGCCGTCTGCAACCTGCCCTGCGCAAAGGCGCGTGGAAAGTCACCGTGGCCTTGCACAAGGGCAACCATGATGCCCGCCACCGCTTGCTTGATATCTGGCCGGGTTTCCATGAGGGCGGGCTGTACGGTCTTGCCGTTGATCTGGGATCAACCACCATTGCGGCCCACCTGTGCGATCTGCGGGACGGATCGGTTCTGGCCTCGGCTGGCGTGATGAACCCGCAGATCCGCTTTGGCGAAGACCTGATGAGCCGGGTCAGCTATGCCATGATGAACCCCGGCGGTGATGTGGAAATGACGGCCGCCGTCCGCACCGCGCTGAACGGTCTGGTGCAGTCGATCGCAACCGAGGCCCGGATAGATCCGGCGCAGATCTACGAAATCACCTTCGTCTGCAACCCTGTGATGCACCATCTGCTGCTGGGGATCGACCCGGTGGAACTGGGTCAGGCGCCGTTTGCACTGGCCACCTCGTCGTCGCTGGTGCTGGACGCGCATGATCTTGACATCAAGGCCGTCAACCCCGCCGCCCGGGTCTACATCCTGCCCTGCATCGCGGGCCATGTCGGTGCCGATTGTGCCGCGGTGGCGCTGTCCGAGGAACCCAACAAATCCAAAGACATGGTGCTGATCGTCGATGTCGGCACCAATGCCGAGATCTTGCTGGGCAATGAACACCGGGTGCTGGCCTGTTCTTCGCCCACCGGTCCCGCCTTTGAAGGCGCGCAGATCTCCAGCGGCCAACGTGCCGCCCCCGGCGCGATTGAACGCGTGGAAATCGACCCGGTCAGCAAAGAGCCCCGCTTCAAGGTGATCGGGTCTGATCTGTGGTCAACCGACACCGGCTTTGGTGCCGCCACCGCCGCTTCGGGCATCACCGGGATCTGCGGGTCGGGAATTATCG
>CAZCFC010000351.1:0-3151 GCA_964497815.1 uncultured Cypionkella sp. | reverse complement strand
AGGGCTATTGGATGCTGAACGATGTGGTCTGGCGCAAATCCAACCCGATGCCGAATTTTCGTGGCAAACGGCTGACCAACGCGCATGAAACCCTGATCTGGGCAAGCCGCGACGAGGACAGCAAGTACACCTTCAACTATGAAGCGTTGAAAGAACTGAACGACGGCGTGCAGATGCGGTCTGACTGGGTGCTGCCGATCTGCACCGGGCATGAACGTCTGAAGGATGAAAACGGCGACAAGGCGCATCCGACGCAAAAGCCGGAAAGCCTGCTGCACCGCGTTCTGATTGCCACCACGAACCCCGGCGATGTGGTGCTTGACCCGTTCTTTGGCACCGGCACCACCGGGGCCGTCGCCAAGATGCTGGGCCGTGATTTCATCGGGATCGAGCGCGAAGAGGCGTACCGCAAAGTGGCAGCCGAGCGGATCAGCCGCGTGCGCCGTTTTGATGCCAGCGCGCTGGAAGTGACCGGCAGCAAACGCTCGGAACCGCGCGTGCCGTTTGGTCAGGTGGTTGAACGTGGAATGCTGCGTCCCGGTGAGGAACTGTATTCCATCGGCAACCGCCATTCGGCCAAGGTCCGCGCCGATGGCACGCTGATCGGTCTGGATGTCAAAGGATCCATCCATCAGGTCGGTGCCCATATGGAGGGCGCGCCGTCGTGCAATGGCTGGACCTACTGGCACTTCAAGCGGGATGGCAAGATGATCCCCATCGACATTCTGCGCCAGCAGATCCGCGCCGAGATGGAGGCCGATCAGGGCCGGCCTCATTGATCGTGGCGCTGTGACAAAGCGGCTTTGAAAAGGGCGCTGATCGGGGCGGGGTGACCCCCGTCCTACCCAAACCCGTTTACGCCGTGCCGCAGTCCGCCTGCGGTACACCTGCCCCAGCATGCTTGTCGTGCTGGGGTTTTTTCAGGTTTGATCGCCTTCGGATTTCTGCAAAAGCTGTGTTAGGTTTCAGCGATTGCATAGCGTATTTCAGGAGTCTACCGTGCAGACACCCACGCAATTCCGCGCCTTGGCCCAGCCTCAGGAAGCCGAACTTCTACAGGCCATGCGCTTTGCTGCCAGCCAGATCGTGCCGCCCTTCACCCCGGGAATCCGTGCCCGTATCAAAGCGGCGTTTCTGAATGTGCATCGCCTTCACGCGCAACTGAACGACACCTGGTTGCGGCAATTGCATCTGCCGAAACCGGCGGCAGGTGCCGGTTTCGGGGCCGAGCAGGTCTATTTCAACGCAGTGCGGCGCAGGCTTAATCTGGCGCTGGAGGTGCGGGGCGTGCTGCAACAGGTACTGGCGGCCAAACCTCTGCCTGTCATGCCCGACGCCGCACCGGGGGCAACTGCGATTGGACGGCAGCTTTATGCCTATGAAAGCGCGTTTTATCAGTTGCATGACTACCTAAGCCCGCCACGCCCGAATCCCGAGGATCATGTGGGCAAATACAATGACATCCCGTTGCCCTTTTCGCACTTTTTCCGGCTGATCCAGCTGGCCCGCCGCACTGCGCTGGCCTTGGGGCGTGAGGCCCCCGTGTCGTTTCTGGATGTGGGCTGTGGGGTTGGCCTGAAGGTCTTGCAGGCGGCGCAGGTGTTCGAAATCGCACAGGGGCTAGAGTACGACAATTCACGCGTGACGGTGGCCGATACGTTGGTAAAGCGCCCATATCGCCCCGATGACAAGGTGTGGCAGGCCGATGCCCTGCACTATCAGGGTTATGCCGGGCACGATGTGATCTATGCCTACAAGCCTTTGTCCTTTCATGATCTTTTGGTGCAGATGGAACAGCGCATCGTCGAACAGGCCAGGCCGGGAACGGTTCTTGTTATGCCATACAGCGAATTCGAAGACCGCTATGCCGCCTATGGCTGCGGTCGGGTGGATGCCATGGTTTACGTGACCGGGGTCAATGACCGGGCCATCAAGCCACTTTTGCGCAAGATCGGGCGGATTGGCTTTATCGTGCCCGAACCCGCACATCTGCGCAATTTCGACGAGGGCTTTGTCGCCCCCTTGGCCAACGTGCTGCGGCGGTGGGGGCATCTGGCGTAAGGGGGGCACCCGCCGATTTGGCCAGATTTGACAGACCATTTTACAGGTCAGCGCCTTGGCGACAGGTTCCGGGCATCGGGTTCAGCGCCTTGTTGTAGGGGTGCCAATCGGTGATGTCGGGATAATAGCGCCGCCGCCACTCTTTCACCCGGCGGTTCATCAGCCGTTTCCACAAAGGCGGCACCATCGCAGCCATGGTCATCAGGGGATAACCGTAGGGCAACTGCGGCGCATCATCCTCGGTATAGGTTTGCAGCAGGGGAAAGCGGCGGTCGGGTTTGTAGTGGTGGTCCGAATGGCGCTGCAGATTGATCAGCAGCCAGTTTGACGCCCGCTGCGACGCATTCCATGAATGGCGCGGCAACACATGTTCATAGCGCCCCCCACCCAGATGGCGGCGCGTCAGGCCATAATGCTCGATGTAATTCACCAGTTCCAACTGCCAAACCGCAGCAAAGGCCTGAAACAGGAACAACGCCAGACCGATCCAGCCGCCCAACGCCAGTGCCAGCGCCAACATTGCCAGTTGCAGCGCCCCGTACCGCCAATAGGGGTTCAAGGCATGCAATGGCCGCAGCCCCCTGCGCGCCAGCATCGCGACCTCGGCGTTCCAGGCCGACAGATGACAGCCGATCAATACGCGCGGGAAAAAGCGATGAAACCCCTCATTGTACCGCGCCGTCACCGGATCACGCGGAGTGCCGACATAAAGATGATGCACCCGCAGATGCTCGCTGCGAAAATGGCTGTACAGCACCGTCGCCAACAGCAAATCACCCAACCACCGTTCAAGGCTGGATTTCTGGTGCATCAGTTCATGGCTGTAATTGATGCCGATGGTGCCAGACACCGACCCGATGCCAAAGAACAGCACGATCTTTTCAACCGTGCCCAGATGATCCGCTTGCGGCACGTACCATATCAGCCCGAACAGCACGCAAAACTGCAGCGGAAACCAGATCAGCGTGATCAGCCTGTACCAGATCAGACCCGAATCTGGCGTGGACGAAGAGCAAAAGTCTGACCCTCAGCCTACCGTGTGCTCTTCCGATCTGCCAGATTCGGAAGAGCGTTGTAGGGAAAGAGTGTA
>CAZCFC010000350.1:0-3196 GCA_964497815.1 uncultured Cypionkella sp. | reverse complement strand
CTAAGGAGTAACACCCCATGGCACACAAAAAAGCAGGCGGTTCATCCCGCAACGGTCGCGACTCAGCTGGTCGTCGTCTTGGCGTGAAGCTGTTCGGTGGCCAGGCGGCCATCCCGGGCAACATCCTTGTGCGTCAACGCGGCACCACCTGGTTCCCGGGTGAAGGCGTTGGCATGGGTGTCGATCACACCCTGTTCGCCAAGGTTGAAGGTAAAGTGTCGTTCAAGAAAGGCTTCAAGGGCCGCACTTTTATTTCGGTTCTCCCCGTAGCGGAAGCTGCCGAATAAGCCGAACCTTTACAATCTCATTGTAAACGGGGGATCGGCTGAAAGGCCGGTCCCCTTCCCTATTTCCGCCTTGGAGATGGGGTTTTTCGGGCGAAAGCCCTGCATGCGCTTTCAGGAGGGAGCCATGGTTTTGGATATGATTGCATCCGTTGAAGACGGCCAGATTTCGGCAGGCCGGTTCGTGTTGCGCCATGTGCGGCGGTCTGACCAAGGCCTGTTCGCGCTTTACGCCGGCGATCGCCGTGTGGCCGAGGCCACGCATTCGATTCCGCATCCGCTGCCGCCGGGCGCTGCCGAGGCTTTTGTGACCCGCGCCATGCTGGGCAAGGCCGATGAAGAGATCTGGGTGATGGACGGTTCGTCCACCGGTCTGGCCGAGGTGTTGGGCGTGATCAGCCTGAAGCGGATGGATCGCGGCCAGTCCGAGGTTGGCTATTGGGTGGCACCCGCGTTCTGGAATACCGGGATTGCATCCGATGCCGTGCGCGCGCTTGTCGCCGCCAACCCCCAGAACAACAGTACGATTTTTGCCGAAGTGTTTCAGGACAACCCCGGTTCGGCCCGTGTTTTGACCAACGCCGGGTTTCAGTATCTGGGGGATGCCGAGACGTTCTCGGTGGCCCGGAACGCCTTGGTTCCGACCTGGACTTATGTGAAAAAGCTGGGCTAGGACAAGGATGACCCTGTGCGCCCACATGGAAACGGCGCGGCTGCACCTGCGCCCGGTCTGCGCCACAGATCAGGCGGTTATCGTGGCCGCGCTGAATGATCTTGGGGTATCAGGCTGGTTGTCGCGGGTGCCGCATCCCTACACGGTGGCGGATTTCCACGCATTCGCCACCGAGGTTGCCTATCCCGGTGAAACCTTTGCGGTCGAAGATGCGGGCGGGTTTGTTGGCGTGGTCGGCGCGGGGTTTGAGCTGGGCTATTGGTTCATTCCGCAGGCGCATGGCGGGGGCTATGCCACCGAAGCGGCGCTGGCCGTGCTGGCCATGCAGTTTGCGCATGACGAAAGCACGGTGACGGCCGGATATTTCGTCGACAATCTGCGGTCGGCGCGGGTTCTGGCCAAGCTGGGCTTTGTCGAAACCGGGCGGTCCTTGCGCGCCTGTCGCGCGCTGGGCATCGAACGGGCGCATGTTGATCTGTTGCTGACCCCTGCTGCTTTTGCCGCCTTGCATCGCGTGGCTTGAGAACGCCCCCCCTTTCCTGTATCGCCTGACCAAACCATCAGAAAGCCTGACCCCATGAAGTTCCTTGATCTTGCCAAAGTCTACATCCGCTCGGGCGGCGGCGGAGCGGGCTGCGTGTCGTTCCGGCGTGAGAAGTTCGTGGAATTCGGTGGCCCGGATGGCGGCGACGGCGGCAATGGCGGCTCGGTCTGGGCCGAGGCCGTGGACGGGCTGAACACGCTGATCGACTTTCGCTATCAGCAGCATTTCTTCGCCAAATCAGGCCAAGGCGGCATGGGCGCACAGCGGACTGGCAAGACAGGCGATGATATCATTCTGAAAGTGCCCGTCGGCACCGAGATTCTGGACGAAGACGAAGAAACCGTCATCGCGGATCTGGTGACCGTTGGTCAGCGCGTGCAACTGGCGCGCGGTGGCAATGGCGGCTGGGGCAACCTTGCGTTCAAATCCTCGACCAACCGCTCGCCCGCGCGGGCCAACCCCGGGCAAGAGGGCGTGGAACGTACGATCTGGCTGCGCCTGAAGCTGATCGCGGATGCGGGGCTGGTGGGCCTGCCCAATGCCGGGAAATCGACCTTCCTGGCCGCAGTGTCGAATGCACGCCCCAAGATTGCCGATTATCCCTTCACGACTTTGGTGCCGAACCTTGGCGTTGTCGGCATTGATGGCGCCGAATTCGTGATGGCCGATATTCCGGGCCTGATCGAAGGTGCCTCCGAAGGCCGGGGGCTTGGCATGCAGTTTCTGGCCCACGTTGAACGCTGCAAGGTGCTGTTGCATCTGGTCGATGGCACCTCGTCGACCATCACCAAGGACTACCGCACCATCGTGCATGAACTTGAGGCCTATTCCGACATTCTGGGCGACAAGAAACGCATTCTGGCACTGAACAAATGCGACGCGCTGGATAAAGCCACCATCACCACCCGCCGCAAGGCCCTTGAAAAGGCCTCTGGCGGACCTGTCATGGTGATTTCGGGCGTGGCCGGGATGGGGCTGCAAGACACGCTGCGCGCGCTTTACCGTGACATTCAGGGCGAGGCCCCCGTTGAGGAGGGCAAGCCGTGGCAGCCCTGACACCTTTGACTGCCCCCGATGTGCGCGCGGCAAAACGGCTGGTTGTCAAGATCGGGTCGGCATTGTTGGTGGACCGCAAGACGGGTTTGAAGCAAGGCTGGCTGTCGGCGCTGGCGATGGACGTGGCCGAGGCCAAGGTGCGCGGCACCGATGTGGTGCTGGTGTCATCCGGCTCGATTGCATTGGGGCGCAAGGTGCTGGGCCTGGGCGATGGCATCTTGACGCTGGAGCAAAGCCAAGCCGCTGCGGCCGTTGGCCAAATCCGGCTTGCACGGGCCTATGAAGAGGTTCTTGCCCCGCACGGAATTACCACGGCGCAGGTTTTGGTGACGTTGGAAGACACCGAAGACCGCCGCCGTTATCTGAACAGTCGCGCCACGATGGAGACGCTGCTGGGACTGGGCTGCGTGCCGATCGTCAATGAAAATGACACCGTGGCCACCGATGAAATCCGCTTTGGCGACAACGACCGGCTGGCGGCGCAAATTGCTGTGACGGTGGGCGCGGATCAACTGATCCTGTTGTCGGATGTGGACGGGTTTTACTCGGCCAACCCCAAGGAAGATCCGACGGCGCAGAGATTCGATCTGGTGGAAACCATCACCCCGCAGATCGAGGCGATGGCAGGCGATCCGATTT
>CAZCFC010000349.1:0-3197 GCA_964497815.1 uncultured Cypionkella sp. | reverse complement strand
TGGAGCGGGTGAGGGGAATCGAACCCCCGTATTCAGCTTGGGAAGCTGCTGCTCTGCCATTGAGCTACACCCGCATGGAGCCTGAGGTAAGCCAAGCCAGCCTTGCCGTCAAGCCGGGCTGGCCGGGATTTATCGGGCTGGGATTTATCGGGCCGTGATTTATCAGGCTGGGATTTATCGGGGTGGGCGTCATCCGGGCGGTTCTGCCCTGGCGCGGGTCGGTGCTGGAGGGGGACCAGGGGATGGGGGCTGCAAAGGGCAGGGTATGCTGCTTCATCAGCCGACGGTCCTTGAGGCGGGCCCTGAAATGATATGGCTGGTTCTGGATCGACGCAGGTGGGGGTTTCACACCCCCGCACCCCCGTGGGATATTTGCGCACAGAGGATGCAAATTTTAGTCAAATTGTTGAGATGGCGCCCAGATCTTCTGCCACCGCACGGATGCAACGGCAAAGGGCCTTCAGAGGCGATCTGAAGGCCCTTTCCCGCAGGATGGCTTTGGGGTGGGGACAGGACAAGGCCATCGGGCGGGGAAACAGGGCGGGAGTGACCTTCCCGCCCGGCACTGGTTAACATCGGTTCAGGTTCTTGCGGGCAAACCGGATCATACGCCGCGGACCAACTGTGTGCGGGTCGCGATGTCTGATAGGCCCCGAACCTGATGCGCGACTTTTACATCTTCGGCAGCATCACGGTGTCGATGACGTGGATAACGCCGTTCGACTGTTTGACATCAGCGATGGTGACGGTTGCGACATTGCCCATCTCATCCTCGAGCATCATCTTGCCGTCGGCATAGGTTGCCTGCAGGGTGCAGCTGCCCAATGTCGGGACCGGGTGCTTGCCGCCGTCATCCTTGATCATGCCTTGCATCGCTTCGGCCAGAACGGTCTTGCCGACGACATGGCAAGTCAGGATTTTGGTCAGAGTGTCCTTGTTCTCTGGTTTCACCAGATTTTCAACGGTGCCAGCGGGCAGTTTCGCAAAGGCATCGTTGGTGGGGGCGAAGACGGTGAAGGGGCCGGCGCCGGACAGCGTTTCGACAAGGCCAGCGGCCTGCACAGCGGCCACAAGCGTGGTGTGATCGGCCGAGTTGACGGCGTTTTCCACGATGTTCTTGTCTTCGTACATCGCCGCACCGCCAACCATCGGGTTTTCGGCAAAGGCGAAACCGGTGGACAGGGCGAGGATGGCGGTGGCCAGACGAATGGATTTCATGGTGGTAGCTCCTGGTTGGTGAGGCGGGCCTTTCCCGCCTTCAGTCGGAGCTACGGATCGGTTCTGGCAGAAGTTTCAAAGAAAGTTTCCGCTCACGGTTTCGTGATCAGATGCCGATTTCGACGGCGGCCAAGATGGGGCCAGTGGGCACGCCATCCGGTGCCCCGCCCGCGGGTTCCAGCGACACCGCCAGAGTCCACCCTTTCGGGGCCTTGGTGGTGACGGTCAGATCGGCATCGGCCAACAGGCCGAGCGATACCGGGGCGGATCCCGGGGCGATGATCCACAACTGATGCACCGTGCCTGCGGGGGCCGGGGTGCCTGCGACGCGGGAAATGGTCAGCGCGGCCCCGTCATAGCGGGCCTCGTAGGACAGCGCGTCACCGGCGATGGTGGCCAGAAGGGGCGCTTGCGGTTGTGGCAGGGCGAAAAAGATCAGCAGGGCCGCCAAAGCCGCCGCGCCCGCGAACCAGCCAAACCAGCTGCGGGCAGGTTTCACCGGGGCCGGAAACAGCTGCGCCTCGATCCGGGGCAGCAGGTTCGGCGCGGTGGCCTCGGAAAACGCATCGTTCAGTTCGACAAACCGGTTTTGCCATGCGTTGACCAGGTCGACAAAGGCCGGGTCGGATTTGAGACGTGCCTCGACCTTCATGCGGTCCGCTATATCGAGGACGCCCAGCATGTATTCCGCGGCAAGGGCTTCGTCTTCTGAGAGGCTTTCGGTCATGTCTCCATACACTCCTTCAGACGGTGCAGGCTGCGCCGCAGCCAAGTCCGCATGGTGTTGATCGGGACAGCATGGCGCACAGCAAGGTCGGCGTAGGACAGTCCGGTCAGGTAGGCCCCGCGCAGGGCCTCGGCGCGGTCAGGTTCCAGCGTGGCAAAGCAGTCGTTGATCCGCCGCGCCTCGCCGCGCGCGATCAGCTGCGTTTCGGCGCGGGGGGTGGTGTCGGCCACGGCGTCCATCGCGTCGGGGTCGTCGGCATGGTCGGGGCGGGCGCGCAGGCGGTCAATCGCAAGATTGCGGGCGATGGCGATCAGCCATGTCATGCCACGGCCTTTGGCGGCATCAAACCGCCCGGCGCGCAGCCAAACCCGGGTGTAGACCTCTTGCAACGCATCCTCCGCTTCGGCACGACTGCCCAAGATACGCAGCAAAACCCCCATAAGTTTCGCAGAGGTGTCGGAATAGATGGTGCGGAACGCCACGCGGTCCTGCGTGGCGATCTTCAGCAGCAAGTCAGCGATGGGATCTTCAATCATGCAGCCAACCTAACCGGCTGGCGGCCTGCGTCAACCCCGCCGCCTGCGCCCACCCGCACCACCCGAACCCGAGGTGTTGAAGCTGACATCGGGCAGCGCCACCACTTTGGACAGTTCGGGAAAGCTGTCGACCGCGTTCGGGATGGCGCTTGCGTTAACGAAATGTTCCTGAAACCGCGGTTCGATGGCGGTTTCAACCTTGTGAATGTTGTGCACCATCGCCTCGACCGTCGTGCGGGCCTCGACATTGCACAGCGCAATCCTTGCGCCAGTGCCTGCGGCGTTGCCGGCAGAGATGACCTTGTTCAGGGCCACATCGGGGATCATGCCCAGAACCATGGCGTGCTTGGGGCTGATATGGGCCCCAAAAGCGCCCGCCAAAGTGACCCGGTCTACCGTTTCCACGCCCATTTCGTCCATCAACAGCTTTGCCCCGGCATAAAGCGCGGCTTTGGCCAGTTGGATGGCGCGAATATCGCCCTGTGTGACCATGATGCGCGGACCGCCATCGGCGGTGCCATCGTGCAGCACATAGGAATGGGTGCGCCCCTCGGCCACGCAGCGCGGGGAGCCGGTTTGATCGGGGCCGCCGATCAGACCGCCCGCATCCACCAGCCCGGCCATGCGCATTTCGGCCACGGCCTCGATAATTCCCGACCCGGAGATCCCGGTGATGCCCGAAGCGGCGGTGGCGGCACCAAAGCCGGTGTCGGTTG
>CAZCFC010000348.1:0-3215 GCA_964497815.1 uncultured Cypionkella sp. | reverse complement strand
CTGTACCCCATGTTCGCGCTGTCAGGCCAAGGCGTGGTCCGCCTGATCCGTTCAAAACTGGAAGGCCACAGCTGCGCGGTGTACCCCCAACACCGAGCTGGCAGGGAATTGGAAACCGCCGTTTTGCGCACAGCCTGGCCTGTAACGCGGTGCCTTGGCCTCCTGATCGCATGTCCCACCTGTGGCGATTGCCGCGCCACGCCCCCTTGCCCAAGCCCGCCCCCACGGCTAGCCTTGCTGCAACGTTGATTGAAAGGCCCCCACATGTCCGCCATCGAATCCCGTCTTGCAGAACTGGGCGTCATGCTGCCCGACGCCCCCGCCCCCGCAGCCAACTATGTTCCCTTTGTGCAGGTGGGCAAACTGGTCCATATCTCGGGCCAGATCAGCCAGAACGCAGGCGGTCTGATCAAAGGCAAGGTCGGGATGGACCTGACGGTTGAGGCCGGGGCCGATGCCGCCAGATCCTGCGCGATTTCTCTGCTGGCCCAGCTGAAGAAAGCCTGCGGCGGTGACCTGTCTCGTGTGGTCCGGGCTGTGAAACTGGTGGGCTTCGTAAACTCCGGCCCCGATTTCACCGATCAGCCGAAGGTGATCAACGGCGCGTCCGATTTCCTTGTGGCCGCTCTTGGCGATGCCGGACGCCACGCCCGATCGGCCGTGTCCGCCGCCTCATTGCCGCTGGGGGTTGCTGTGGAAATCGAAGGCATCTTCGAGATCAACTGATGCGCGTTCCCCTGCCTGCCGCTTTTCTGACAATCCCGCTTGCCCATCGCGCCTACCACGACCGCAGCCAGCGCCGCCCGGAAAACTCTCCCGGTGCGGTACAGGCTGCGCTTGAGGCGGGTTACGGGATTGAGATTGACCTGCAACTTTCCCGTGATGGCGTGGCCGTGGTGTTCCACGATGAATGGATGGACCGCCTGACCGACGCCAGCGGGTTTGTGAAGGACTACACCGCTGCCGAACTTGGCACGATCAAACTGCGGGACAGCGACGACACCATCCCGACGCTGACGGCAATCCTTGCCCAGATCGCCGGTCGCGTTCCCCTGCTGATCGAGATCAAGGATCAGACCGACGCCATGTCCCAAACCGATGGCCGGTTGGAAGCAGCCACCGCAGCCGCGCTTGCTGGTTACAATGGCCCTGTTGCCGTGATGTCCTTTAACCCTCACGCTATCGCCCACATGGCCCTTCTTGCCCCGAAAATTCCGCGCGGGCTGACCACTTCGGCCTATGATCCGACCGATTGGGCCCCTCTCAGCCCGGCCACCTGCGACCACTTGCGCACCATCCCAGATTACGACCGTACAGAGTCCAGCTTCATCAGCCACGAAGCGGCCGACCTGTCGCGTCCCCGCGTGGCCGAGTTGCGCGCGGAAGGGGCTGCGATCCTGTGTTGGACCATCCGCAGCCCGACCGCCGAGGCGCAGGCGCGCAAAATTGCCCAAAACATCACCTTTGAATCCTATCCCGCGGCATTCCCGGCTTGACCTTGGGCCTTCTGATCCCATCCTCTGGGTGCAGATACCTTGGCCAGAACTGGGCGCACCCGGCCTTGCCACCCAGTCAGGCTGATCATGCAAGCAGAGCTTCTCAACGGCATGGCCGACATTCCCGCCGCAGAATGGGACGGGCTGGCTTGCCCCGAACCGGGCCGTCCGGTTGACCCTTTCACCACTTACCGTTTTTTGTCGGCGCTGGATCGGTCTGCCTCGACGGGCAAAGGTACGGGGTGGCAAACCCGTCCACTGATCCTGCGCGACAGCACACCGGTGGCCGCGCTGCCGCTTTACGTGAAATCGCACAGCCAGGGCGAATACATCTTCGATCACGGCTGGGCGCAGGCGCTTGAGCGCGCCGGTGGCCGGTATTACCCCAAATTGCAGGCTGCCGTGCCGTTCACGCCAGCGACCGGGCGGCGGTTCTTGTGTGATCCTGCCTTGCGTGAGACTTTATTGCACGCGGCCATCGGTCTGACCGACCAGAATCAGCTGTCCTCTTTGCATATCACCTTCTGCACCCCGGACGAGGCCGAGGATCTGGCCGGCAAACACGGGCTTCTGCACCGCGTCACGCAGCAGTTTCACTGGGAAAACCGGGGTTACGCAACGTTTGATGACTTCCTTGCCGACCTTTCCAGCCGCAAGCGCAAGATGATCCGTAAAGAACGCGATACCGCCCGCGCGTCGGGGCTGAGCATTCAGGCGCTGACGGGCGACGCACTAAAACCCGCGCATTGGGACGCATTCTGGCAATTTTATCAGGATACGGGCAACCGAAAATGGGGCACGCCCTATTTGACCCGCCCATTTTTTGATCAGCTCCAGGCGACGATGCGCGATGATGTGCTGTTGGTGCTGGCCTTTGACGGCGCGCGACCGGTGGCAGGGGCGTTGAATTTCATCGGTCGGGATACGCTGTTTGGTCGCTATTGGGGCTGTGTCGAGGATCACCCCTGCCTGCATTTCGAACTGTGCTACTATCAGGCAATAGATTGGGCCATTGCGCAGGGCATGGCCCGGGTAGAGGCTGGCGCGCAGGGCGAACACAAGCTGGCGCGCGGTTATCTGCCAACGCCGGTGCATTCGCTGCACTACATTGCTGATCCTGCTTTTCGCGACGCCGTAGCGCGCTACCTTCAGGAAGAGCGTCGCGCGGTGGATGAAGAAATTGAGGTTCTGACCGCCTACGGCCCGTTCCGGCGCGTATCTTCCGAAGATTGATGGCACCGTCGGATACTATACGAATAGATGTTCATATATTGCGTCAGCTGCCCGGGATTCTTGGGCAGACTGGTGCCTGCAGAAAGAGAAACCATGGCAGACCTGTTGAACGCCGCTGACCGTGCGACCAAAATTCCGCCCTTGGGCGAGTCTGGATGGCGCGCCATTCCAGGCCGGGATGCCTTGCGCAAGATTTGGAAATTCAAGACCTTTTCCGAGGCTTGGGGCTTTATGAACCGTGCGGCGCTGGCGGCGGAAAAATTGAACCATCATCCAGAATGGTTGAACAAATACAATGTTGTGGATGTAACTTTGATCACCCACGACTGCGGTGGTCTGTCTTCACTTGACGTAACGCTGGCGCAGCAGATGGACAAGGCTGCGGGCGGGGCAGAAGTTGTCCTGAACCATTCGGACCCGGTGTCTTGCCTTTGCGAAACCAGGTCCGCCTAGGCAAAAGGAAGCGGGCGTTCGAATTAAACGAAC
>CAZCFC010000347.1:0-3218 GCA_964497815.1 uncultured Cypionkella sp. | reverse complement strand
ATGGTTGGTCAAAGCTGGCCTGTGAGCGTATCTTGCAGGATTATACCAATGCCTATGATCTGCGGCCGGCTATCTTGCGCTACTTCAATGCTGCGGGGGCCGACCCCTTTGGTGCCTTGGGCGAACGTCACCTTCCCGAAACGCATGCCATTCCGTTGGCGCTGCTGTCGGCGGCCGGACGGCGCGGGGCGTTTGAAGTTTTTGGCACTGACTATGACACACCCGACGGGTCTTGTGTGCGTGACTACGTGCATGTGGATGATCTGGCGCGCGCGCATGTCCTTGCGCTTCAGCATTTGCTGCGCGGTGGGGATCCGCTGTGTCTCAATCTTGGCAGCGGACGCGGAGTTTCGGTGCTTGAGTTGGCAGCCGCTGTGCATCGTGTCACGGGCCTTGCGGTGCCGCTGATCCATCGGGCCCGTCGGGAAGGTGATCCCCCCATTCTTGTGGCGGATCCTGCGCTTGCGGCCCGAAAGCTTGGGTTTGCAACGCGGCTGCATGACATCGACACCATCATCCGGCACGCCGCGCCGTGGTTTGGCCATCAGGTGCGCCATGCAACGGCGGCTTGATCCCTTGCTGTTGGCGCCGGTGCTGTCGCGCCGGATGCGGGCGCGGTATCTTCTGGTTGCGCTGGTCTGGGGGGCTGCGGCCGTCTGGTTCTGGGCGTGGTGGATGCAGCCAGATCATGTGGTGCAGCCTGTTGGATTTGCCCTGTCCACACTGGCCATCGGTTGGGTCTACTTCCTTCAGATGTTCTTCGTTGCGGTGTTTCTGGGTGCCAAGCGGTCCCGTGCGCCCGATCCGCAGCCGGGTCGGTTTCGGGTTGCTATGATCGTGACCAAAACCCCGTCCGAGCCACTTGCCATCCTGAAAAAGACCCTGCTGGCCATGCTGGCGCAGGACCACCTGCATGACACCTGGCTTGCCGATGAGGACCCGGACGACGAGACGCGCGCCTGGTGTGCCGCGCACGGTGTGCGGATTTCAACGCGCAAGGGGCGAGAGGAATATCACCGCAAGGAATGGCCGCGCCGGACGCGCTGCAAGGAAGGCAATCTGGCTTTCTTCTACGATCAATGGGGCTATGCCGATTATGACATCGTCGCGCAAATGGATGCAGATCACGTCCCGCAGGCGGGGTATCTGCGTGAAATGCTGCGCCCGTTTGCCGATCCGGCCGTTGGTTATGTGACCGCGCCCAGCATCTGTTCCTCGAATGCCGATAACAGCTGGGCCGCGCGGGCGCGCCTGCATGCCGAAGCGGCGTTTCATGGCGTGTTTCAATCTGGCTATACCGGCGCTTTGGCCCCCATGTGCATCGGGTCGCACTATGCCGTCAGGACTGCCGCATTGCAGCAGGTTGGTGGCCTTGGACCGGAATTGGCCGAGGATCATTCCACGTCGATGATCCTGAATGCAGGTGGCTGGCGGGGCGTTCATGCGATGGATGCGATTGCCTTTGGGGATGGCCCGGGCACTCTTGGGGACATGATCACGCAAGAATTCCAATGGTCGCGCAGCCTGCTTGCCCTTTTGCTGCGCTATACCCCGCGTTATCTGGGCCGCCTGCCGTGGCGTCTGCGGTTTCAGTTCCTGTTTTGTCAGGCGCTGTACCCCATGATGGCGCTGGTTGCGGCCCTGATCTATGTGCTGCCGATCTGGGCCCTTGTCCTGGACCAGCGCTTTGCAGACATCACCTATCCGGCGTTCCTGGCCCACACGCTGCCGACGGTTGCGGTCATCACCCTGTTTGCGTGGATGATCAAGCGCGACGGCCTTTTCCGTCCGCTTCAGGCGCGGGTCATCAGTTGGGAAAAGGCGCTGTTCTTGTTGGTGCAATGGCCTTGGGTTGCCTGGGGGTGCCTGATGGCCGTCCATGATCGTTTGACCGGGCGGTTCGTTGATTTCCGGATCACGCCCAAAGGCGATGTGGCTGAAGCGCGGCTGCCGTATCGGATCATCATGGTCTACGCGGCACTTTTGCTGGGCTGCGTATTGCCGGTGCTGCTGCTGGGGTCGATCAAGGAAGCGCCCGGCTTCTATCTGCTGTCGTTGCTGAACGGCATGTTTTATGCGGCGATCATCTGGGTTGCCGTGCTGTTGCACCTGCGCGAGAACCGCATCGGAAAAGATGCGCTGCGGCGCGCGCGCGGCATGCTGCCTCATTTCGGAACCGCCGGCATCGCGACCAGCCTGATCGTTGCCGCGCTGTTCATGCGGGCACCCGAAGGGGTGCATGCCTTGACCTTTGGACTGGGTCAACTGTCGGTCACAGAGGCTTCTTATACGGTTTCGGGCGCTGGCATGGGGGCGCATGCCGGCGCAACGCGGATCCGGTTCAAGACGCCCGCCTTCCTTCAGCGTTCATCACCCGTGCCGTTCGATCCAAATCCCCCATCAGAATAAGGAGCATCAAGATGTCTACCTGTACCAAGTCACATTCTTATCTTTCGCAGACAGCGCTTTGCTTTGTCGTTGTGACCGGGGCGTTGCTGGTCACAACCCTTGCGCCGTCGTTCGGCTCGGTGCCGCCCGGCTCGGTGCCATTCGGGGCCTATGACCCGGACGGTGACTTTGCGAAGGAAACCGACGTCCAGATTGAACATGTTTTTCTGCCATGGGAGGATGTCGCACTTGAGTCTCTGATTGAGGCCGACAACTATGCGCTGGCCCGCAACCGGGCGCTGTTGGTCACGTTAGAGCCGTGGACCTGGTCGCGCAGTGAAAGGAACACGCCGAAAGCCCTGCGTGAAGGGATCGACGCGGGGCGTTATGACACCACGATGAAAGCTGTCTGCGATGTGCTGGGCAGTCTCAAAAGCCCGGTCACCTTGCGCTGGGGTCATGAAATGGACGATGACAATGGCCAATTCATCTGGGCTGGATGGGCCCCTCAGGATTACATCCGCGCCTATCGTCGCATGATTGATGTCTGCCGCGTGTCTGCGCCGACGATCAACGTGATGTGGTCGCCGATGGGCCTTGAGGGGATGGAAGATTATTATCCGGGCGATGATTATGCCGACGTCATTGGCGTCAGCGTGTTCGGACTTCAGGCATGGGACATATCGAAGGTCAAACGGGATCAGGGCTTTGCCGAAATTCTGCTTCCTCGGTATGACCGTGCCGTTGCCTTTGGAAAGCAGGTTGTGGTGGCCGAACTGGGCTACAGCGGCAGCCAGCGCCTGGGCAGCACGCACCAGCTCAAATACGGC
>CAZCFC010000346.1:0-3226 GCA_964497815.1 uncultured Cypionkella sp. | reverse complement strand
CAGGAACCCAGCAACCAGCCCAACCCCAGCGCCAAGGCCGACATCGCCAGCGCAATCCACAGCCCCCACCGCCCCGGAATCCGGCCTGACGGAATCGGGCGGCCCGGCTCGTTCACCGCATCGACAAAGCGGTCGCACCAGTCGTTCGCGGCCTGCGACATCCCGCAGACCACCGGCCCCGCCAGCACCACGCCCAACAGCACCAAGGGCCACGACGACCACGGCGAAACTCCGGCCGAGATGATGCCGCACAGATAGGCCCACATCGGTGGAAACCAGGTGATCGGCTTGATCAGCTCCAGCATGGCGCGGGGCTGCGGCAGGGCAGAGGTGTGTAATGTTTGCGATACAGTCATGTGTCAACTAAACATTACATTCTTGAGTCGAGCAAGCCTAGATTTGCGGCCCCACCCGGAACACACAGGCCGTGTCACCGGCGCCGCAGCAACAGATTTCGCGCACCCGCACATCCGGCCAGACCAGCGCCGCAAACAGCCGCTCGAACACCGCCGCATGCCAGTGACAGCCGGGCTTTACCGCCATGGGATTGCGGGCAATCGACACGATGAGGGGCCGGTAGCTGCAGATGCCAAACGCGCCAGACCCGGCAAAGGTCCAGGCATGTCGGGCAATCGCGACCGCCAACAGCCGCGCGGCCAAATGCCGGGGCACGGCGCGGACAAGACGTTGCGCCACCCTTGGAATCCGGTTCGCCAGAATGTAATCCGCCGTCGCCAGCCCTGCCTGCCGCAGCAGGTCGGGGGCCAGGTCGGGCAGATCCTGCACCACGGCGCGGTGCAGGCGGATCACCTGATCCTGCGCCAGCATCCCCGCATCTGGCGGCGGCACGGGCACCCCCGCCATCTGAAACAGATCCGCCCGCCGCGCCGCGCCGATGGCACCATCCAACAGCGGCAACAACTGCAAGATCGCGTTCGGCCCAATCCGCTGTGACAGCGTCACTCGGCCGGTTCCTGCATCTGCGCCTTGCCGCCACCGCAGGCCATCGGCGCATCTGGCATCTTGAACGCGGCACGCTCTGCCGCACGCTCTTTTGTTTGCGCCCGCACGGCCAACTGACGTTCGCGCGCCCGTGCGGCCTTGTCGGCGGTGGCGTCCCAATCCTGCATCTGCGCTTCGGCTATGGTGCGGGTTTCGTCAAAGTGGAAATCCACCTTGCCCTTGGATTGCGGCCCCCAATAACCCGCCTTGCCAAGGTCATAAAACGTACGCCCGACCCCGGCCTTCAGGAAAGCCTTCAGACAACCCAACAGGTACTTGCGCCGAAACCCGGTGCCGCGCCACGGATAATGGAACAGCGCCTTGCGCATGTAAAAGCGCCGGTAATTCTTCATCACACCGTTCAGCAATTCGCCCCGCGTCATGGCGGCGGGTTTCATGATGGGGGTGACGAAGTTGTACTTCGAAAAGTCGAACACCTCGACCTGATCGCGCAATTCCTGAAACAGCGGTGTAAAGGGCCAAGGCGTGTACATGGCCCAGTTGGCCAGATCGGGCTGCCAATCCCAGGCCATCTGAAAGGTTTCCTCCAGTGTCTCGGCGGTTTCATTGTCCAGCCCCACGATGAACTGCGCCTCGACAAAAATATCGGCATCGCGCAACAGCTTGATCGCCAGCTTGTTGTCGGCAACCGTGGTTTCCTTGTTGAACTGGTCCAGCTTCAACTGTGCCGCCGCTTCGGTGCCCAGGGACACATGCACCAACCCCGCACGCCGGAACAATGGCAGCAGATCCTTGTCACGCATGATATCGGTGACGCGGGTGTTGATGCCCCATTTCACCCGGTCCGGCAGGCCGCGCGCGATCAGCTCTTCGCAAAACTCGATGAACTTGCGGCGGTTTATGGTGGGCTCTTCATCGGCGAGAATGAAGAAGCCGACCTGATGGTCGTTCACCAGCCGCTCGATCTCATCCGCCACCTTCCTGGGGTCGCGCACGCGGTAGTCGCGCCAGAACTTCCACTGACTGCAAAAGCTGCACGTGAACGGACAGCCGCGCGCCATGTTGGGAATGGCCACCCGCACACCCAAGGGGGTGTAAAGATATTTCGACCAGTCCAGAATCGTCCAGTCCGGGTCGATCCCATCCAGATTCTTCACCGTTGACGCCGCGGGGGTGGCGATGATCTCGGTGCCATCCATGAAGGCCAAACCCTTGATCTTGCGCTTGTCTTCGGGCCAGCGCCCATCCCGGCGGGCCTGCATCAACGCGGTCATGATTTCTTCGCCCTCACCCCGCACGATCACATCGACCCAAGGCGCTTCGGACAGAACCTGCCGATACATGAAGGTCGCGTGAATACCGCCCAGCACCCGCAGGGCGCCCGGCACCACCTCGGACGCCAGTTTCAGCACCGCCTCGGCCTCGTATATGGCCGGGGTGATGGCGGTGACACCAATCACATCCGGCGCAATATCCACCATTCGCTGGCGCAGATCATCCGGCGTGACGTTCATCGTCATCGCGTCAATGAAATGGATGTCATCAAATCCGGCGGCTTTCAGCGACCCCGCCAGATAGGCCACCCAAGCCGGAGGCCAGGTGCCCGCAATCTCTGCCCCGCCGGAATGATAGTTGGGATGAATGAACAGAATCCGCATGGCGCCCTCCGATTTTCACGAAGGTTGACACATTTTATGTCAATCAAAGTTGACACAGATCAAACACCCAGAAAATGCAGAAGGCGCCCGGACAGCGGACGCCTTGCACAAAGAACCTGCCGCGTGACGCTATTCGTCGTCCTTGCTCAGCAACCCGAACTTGCGCAGCTTTACATACAGCGACTGGCGGGAAAGCCCCAGCATTTCCGCCGCCGCCACTCGGTTGTTCCGGGTCAGATCGACCGCCGTCTGAATGCACATTTTCTCAACCACATCAGTGGTTTCGGCCACAATGTCTTTCAGCGTTGACGACCCCACCAGTTCCATCACCGACCGCATGCCATCCTCTCCGGCCGTAAAACCGGGCTTGCGCAGCATCTCGGACCGGCTGGCATCGCGGATGATCAGGCCAAAGCCGGGCTTGGGGCGATCACTCAGATAGGTTGCGGAAATCTCGACCGCCACTTCGCCCTTGAATTCGCTCAGGATACGCGTGGCATACATGCGCAACTGCCGCGCGCGCTTGGTGTTGTCCAGCAGCACCCGCAGATCCACCCCGCCGCGCGCCAGAAAATCGGCCAAGGACCGGTTGCGCACGCTTGACA
>CAZCFC010000345.1:0-3229 GCA_964497815.1 uncultured Cypionkella sp. | reverse complement strand
GGGGCGGTTTTGGTCGCGGTTCGGGCGGGGGTTGTCTTTTCGGCCATAGCAGGCATCCTTCAAGGGGCAGGGGCGCGCGACATGCGGGCCATGGCTGCAGAGTATTGGGTCGCAAGGGCAGGGGCAAGCGTGGTCTTTCAGTCGTATATGGCGGCTGCGCTGGAACAGGCGCGTCTGGCCGCCGCGCGGGGCGAAGTCCCTGTGGGCGCGGTGATCGTGCATCAGGGCCGGATCGTCGCCGCCGCCGGCAACCGCACGCGTGAGTTATGCGACCCAACGGCCCACGCCGAAGTTCTGGCCATTCGCGCAGCCTGTGCGGCGGCGGCATCGGAACGCTTGCCCGGCCATGACCTGTATGTAACGCTGGAACCGTGCCCGATCTGCGCGGGCACCATCGCCGCCGCGCGAATTGCGCGCCTGTACTACGGCGCGGCTGACCCGAAATCCGGGGGCGTCGCCCATGGTGCACGGGTGTTTTCGCATCCGCAATGTCATCATGTGCCCGACGTGTACGACGGCATCGCCGGACCAGAGGCTGAAGCGCTGCTGAAGGAATTCTTCGCGGCCAAAAGATGATGGCTCCCCGGTTCTGTGGCGCGCAGGGCACGATCAGGCGTGACATTCTGGCGCAGGGCAATTCGGGCTTTGGATTGACGGGAATCGGTGTATCTTGCGGCAATCACGGATGTAATCGCAGGGGGGCGTTCGAATGGCAGTTGTTCACACCCGTTTCTGCGGTGTCTTTGGCGACAAGACCGCCCCGGCTGCGCTGACCAGCCCGGCCGCTCTGGCCGGGTGCCGCAGGGCCACCCTGCACTAGCACCCGCAGCAGGGCCAATCGCCCGGCATCTCAATCTTGCCAATACACCCGGCCTTTGACGGCGGCTTTGCCGTGCGCATGCGGCCTGTCCGATATTTTCAAGGAAGGGGCCAGCCCGTCTGCGGACGATGGCCGATGTGATAGAATGAACGCAGTTCTGAATTCCGACCAAACCGGGGTCAAAGCAGCATTGAAGGCGCTGATGGCCGAACATGGAGCGTGGCTCACCCTGCGGGCCGCAGTTGGGGCCGCACTTGGGCTTGCGCTGCGGCGGCGCGAAAGGCTGCTGTTGCCGCAACAGCTGTCCGGGCACCTGCGGCAAGATCTTTGCCTGCCCCACAATCCCGCAAGCCGCAAATATTGGGAGTTGCGCTGATGGGAACCTGAACGGGGCCTGAGGACACTGGGCCTAAGGACTGGGCGCTGACTTGAAAGTGATCGGCTGCATCACGTGCGGCTCGATCACGTCTACGCCGGGCAGACCCTCGGCCAACACCCGCGCATCCTGCGCCAGCACCGGGAAAGTGCGGTAATGGCAGGGGATCACCGTCTTGAAGGCAAAGTATTTCCGTGCGGCATAGGCCGCGCGGGCCATGTCCATGGTGTAATGCCCACCGCAGGACAGGATGCCGATATCGGGCGCGTGATAGTCTGCCATCCACGCCATGTCGGCCATGATATCTGTATCGCCCGAGATGTAGATGGTATGCCCCTCACCGGTCACCATGAACCCCGCCTCGGACCCGGCATAAACCGGCCCGTCCGGCCCTCCGACACTTGATGAGTGGCAGGCATTCACCAAAGTGACCGCAGCGCCGTTCAGGTCCACCGTGCCACCCTTGTTGAAGCCAATCCCTTTCACGCCGTCCCGCTCGGTGTACCAGCTGATCAGATCGTAGATACCCACCAGCGGCACATCCAGTTCTTTGGCCAGCGCCAATGCATCCCCCGCATGATCACCGTGCCCATGGGTCAACAGGATATGCGTGGCACCGTGCAGCGCCGCGGCGCGGGATGAGGGGGGAAACATCGGGTTACCGGTCAGCCACGGGTCCACCAGCAACACAGCGCCTTCGATTTCGATGCGAAAGCCGGAATGGCCAAGCCAGATGATCTGCATGTTTTTTCCCCGTTTGACGTCGGAATGTTAACCCGGTGCAGGTGTTTGTCCAAGCGGGTTGAATGGCTGCCAATCAATGACCTGCTTCGCAGGATGACGATCGGGCGGTGACGACGGCCGGGCCGGGCCGCAAACGGGCCGGGGGAACCGCCGATACGGCGTCCGTGCCGCGCCTGCAGGCCTCACACCCGATGCGGATGCCCAAGTCTGAGGCGGTTGGCAGGGCGCGCCGGCTTTGTTGGACCAGTGGCGGCGTGAACCCCGCCCTACACCTTGCGGCCCGCATGTCTGGCGGGTAAACGTGGCGCGGTAATTCTGCGGAGATCCCCCATGTCCATCGACATCGACACCGCGCGCAAGGTCGCCAAGCTGGCGCGCATCCGCGTGGACGAGGCGCATTTGCCGAAACTGGCCGAGCAACTGTCTGGCATCCTTGGCTCTATGGAACAGCTGAACGAGGTCAATGTCGATGGCATCGAGCCGATGGTGTCGGTGACGCCGATGCGGTTGGCACGGCGGGCGGATGTGGTGACGGATGGCAATATTCAGGCGCAGATCCTGAAAAACGCACCCGATGCGCGGGAAGGATTCTTTGCAGTGCCGAAGGTGGTGGAATGAGCGCGAATACCTGGACGATTGCGGCCGCACGCGACGCGCTGCGCAAGGGCGATATAACGGCGGTCGATCTGACCATGTCTTGCCTGACGGCGATTGATGCGGGCGATACGCTGAACGCGTTTGTGCACAAAACCCCGGAAATCGCGCTGGAACAGGCGCGGGCGGCTGATGTGCGGCTGGCGGCTGGCGATGCGCCGTCCCTGTGCGGGATCCCCTTGGGTATCAAGGATCTGTTCTGCACCAAGGGGGTGGCCTCGCAGGCGGCATCGAACATTCTGGCCGGGTTCAAGCCCGAGTACGAATCGACGGTGACAACCAGACTGTTCGGTGATGGCGCGGTCATGCTGGGCAAGCTGAACATGGACGAATTCGCCATGGGGTCCAGCAATGAAACCAGTTGCTATGGCAACGCGGTCAACCCGTGGCGGCGCGGCAATGACGACACGCCGCTGACCCCCGGCGGGTCGTCGGGCGGGTCTGCGGCGGCGGTGGCGGCGGATCTGTGTCTGGCGGCGACGGGGACGGACACCGGCGGGTCGATCCGCCAGCCTGCGGCGTTTACCGGGATCGTCGGGATCAAGCCGACCTATGGCCGCGTCAGCCGCTGGGGCATCGTGGCGGTTGCGTCGAGCCTCGATCAGGCCGGGCCGATGACCAAGACGGTGCGCGAT
>CAZCFC010000344.1:0-3255 GCA_964497815.1 uncultured Cypionkella sp. | reverse complement strand
CAAGGGGCCGAGATCATCCTGATCACAGACCGCTGGGTCTCTCCCGCCGCGGCCCATGCCCGCCACACCCTGTGCTGCCATATCGAGGCCCCTTCGGCCTGGGACAGCAACGTCTCGCTGATGGTCCTTGTGGAAACACTGCTTGCTGCGGTGCAAACCCTGTCCTGGGCGGATACCGAAATCCGCCTCAAGCGCATGGAGGACCTTTACGCACGCACCAGGGTCTTCCGCCGACATCGCTGAAATTTGACTAAAACTTCCATCCTCTGTGCCCAAATATCCTGGGGGAAGCCCGCAGGGCGAGGGGGCAACGCCCCCCTATCCCCGCACCGCCCGTCCGCCATAGGCATTCAAGACCACCGCGCCCAGCAACACCGCCCCGCCGATCATCGTGCCCCGCGACACCGTTTCGCCCAACAGCACCCAGACCCACAGCGGTGCCAACAACACCTCGACCAGGGACAACAATGTCGCCTGCGCTGCAGGCACCACCTTGCTGCCCAGCGTGAACAGCAACATCCCCCCGGTCAAAGTCACCGCCCCCATCGCCGCCGCAATCCCTGCCTCGCGCGGCGGGATCAGCAAATCCTGCCCCAGAACCGTCAAAGCCACCGCCCCCGCGATCATCGAAAATACCCCGCCCAAGGCCACGGCAGGCAGCATGTTCGCCAGTTTTCCCCAGCGCAATGTCACCGTGAACACCGCAAACCCAAGCGCCGAGATCAGCGCGGCTGCGTTGCCGTCCATGGTGCCCCCGGCCATGCCGCCGCCCACCATCACCAGAATGCCGACCGCCGCCAACACAATGGCAAACCACGTCAGCGCGGTCACATGCTCGCCCAACAACAACCGCCCCAGGATCGCGGCACAGAACGGAGACGCGGAAAACAGCAGCACCGCATTTGCGACGCTGGTGGTCTGAAACGCATAGATCGCGCCCGAAAAGGCCATCACCAGACCCAGGCCACCCAGCACCCCCGGCCAGCCCACAGCCCGGATTTCCGCAACGACCCGGCCCTGCGACTGCACCGCGATCCACGCCAGCAACACCGGCAGCATGCCCGCCGAACGCCAGACCAGAATCGCCCATGCCCCGGTGTCCGGGATCATGCGGATGATCAACCCCTGCACCGACCACAGCACCCCGGCCAGCACGATAAGTGCCGCACCCGTCCCATATTTCATCGCGCACCCCTGTTTTGCACACCTTCGCCCCGGTCTGCCGCGCGCGCTGTTCCAATCCCGACCTTTACCGCCTCAATCCCACCGCGGCAGGGTCGATACCGGACCTCTTCACACCATGGCGCAGATGTACTGACAGGATCGGTCGCCCAGCTTCAACACCCACCCGGCCTCAATACCCGCCCAGCTTCAATACCCGCGGGTCCGGTCCACCCGATACAGAAACGGCTCTCCCGACTCACCGCGCCGGATGTTTTCGGCCAACACCCGCGCCGCACCCGAAACACGGGTGTCGGCGGCGATATGCGGCGTCACCGTCACCCGCGGATGGCTCCAATAGCGGTGATCCGCAGGCAAAGGCTCTACCCGGAATACATCCAGCGTGGCATGGCCGACATGCCCCGAATCCAGCGCGTCCAGCAGGGCCGCATCATCAATCAGCGGCCCACGCCCCGGATTCAGGATCACCGCCCCACGCGGCAGCATGGCCAGCCGCCGCGCGTCCAGAAGGTTCTCGGTGTCGGGGGTTTTGGGCAGCAGCGTCACCACGATTCCCGCCCGGCGCAGCGCCACCTCCAGCCCCGCCGCGCCATGCTCGCATTGCACGCCCTCAACGGATTTGGCGGTCCGGCTCCACCCTGTCACGGGAAAGTTCAGCGCCGCCAGCGCCTGCGCACAGGCTGTTCCCAACGCGCCCATCCCCAGCATGGTCACCGGGCGCTCACGCGCCAGCGGCGGGCAGGTCGGGTCCCAGACATGGCCCGGATTGACGATATGGCGATCCATTCCCAGATGGTGGCGCAGGGTGTGGCCCACCACCCATTCCACCATGCCCTCGGTCAGCCCGCTGTCCACCATCCGGCACAGCGGCTGGGTCAGGCTGACATTGCCCACAATCCGCTCGACCCCCGCCCACAGGCTTAACACCGCCTTCACGTTCACAAAGGGCGTGAAATCCTGCAAGGGCGATGACGGGGCGTAGATGATGTAATCCACCGCCGCCGGATCGGGCGCATCCGTCACCAGTTCGGCGTCAACCCCCGCCGCGCGCAACGCATCGGGCAGCACCTGCGCATAGTCGTCCCAGCGGGTCGGGCAGGCGTAATAGACGGTCACGGGCATCGGCGGCTCCTTCGGTTTTGCGCAGGCTATGCCGCACCGCGCGCCCTTACAACCCGGCCGACACCGCCGCATTCACGGCAAGTGCCAGAATGACGGTGTTGTAAAAGAACGCGGCCACCGCGTGCAGCAGCACCACCTTGCGCAGGCTGGACGACGTGGTTGTCACATCCGAAACCTGCGCCGTCATGCCGATGCCAAAAGAGAAATACAGAAAATCCCATGCCCCCGGCGGCTCTTTGCCCGGAAAGGTCAGCCCTCCGCGCGCCGCCCGGCCTTCGGGGCGGTAATACAGATGGGCATAGTGAAACCCGGCCAGCACATGCACCATGGCCCAGCCCAAAGGGGCCGCCGCCAGGGCCAGCCCCTGCGCCCAGCCCGCCGCGTCTGGCCCGGTCAGCACCAGCACAATCGCAGTCAGACTGACCGCCACTGCCAGCACCGCCAGCCCAAGAATGAACCCCAAACCTTCATCGGCCTGCTCGGCATGGTGGCGCAGGTCATCCACACTGGCCGTCCGGGCGAACCGCAGCATCAGGGCCAGATAGGTTACAAAGAACGCATTCACCCCCAGCAGCGCCCGCAAAGCCAGTGACAGCGGCACAAATTGCACCACCACAAACAGCGCCGCCCCAAGCGCAAAGGCCAACAGAAACCGCCTGTGCCGCCCCATCATCTTGGCCTGTGGACGATGGCGCTTTGCACCAGTCCGAAGGCAAGCAAAATCACCAATGTCGCAGACCCGCCGTAAGACAACAGCGGCAAGGGCACCCCCACCACCGGGGCCATCCCCATCACCATCGACAAGTTCACGGCGATATACAGGAAAAAGTTCACCGCAACCCCGATGATCAGCAACTGGCTGAAGCGGTCCTTGTTCTGTATGGCCGCAATCAGGCAGAACACCAACACCAGCGTATAAAGCAGCAACAGCGAAAACGCCCCGACAAAGCC
>CAZCFC010000343.1:2214-3257 GCA_964497815.1 uncultured Cypionkella sp. | reverse complement strand
TCGTTCGGCGTGCTGTGCCACTATTATGGCCGCGAAGCCGGTCTGGAACTGCGCGAAGATTGCGACACGGTTCTGGAAGAAGGCATGGTCGTGTCGATGGAGCCGATGATCACCGTGCCGAACCACCTGCCGGGCGCTGGCGGCTACCGCGAGCATGACATTCTGGTCATCACCAAGGAAAACAACAAGGGCAACACCAACATCACCGGCTTTGCCTATGGTCCCGATCATCTGATCGTAAAGAACTAAGACTGAAAACCAATGCAGATGCACCCCGTCCTGTCAGGCCGGGGTGCATTTGTTTTTGACAAAAGTGACTGACGCGGCGCATGGCAGTGCCGATGATCAGGTCGGAGCGAACAGCGGTGCCGACCATCGGGCCGCCCCCCTTTTCCGCCCATGCAACCCGACGCAAGGCACAGCCCGATTCATGGTGCCGCTGAGTGTTGAGCCAAAATCCCTGAGACAAGGTCCGGTCGCAGCAGGTGCGTGATATGGGTGGCTGTGATCAACCTGCCATGCGGCCGTTGGCTGCCATCCGCGCTTGGCACCCTGCCACCCCGCAGCGCGGTTGATGGCAGAGTCGCAGATGGTTGACTTCAATCACCGGTTCGGTTGTTGACGGGTTTGGGGCAAGCATTGGGGATCATGCGGTTTGCCACGCCAATGTTACCGATCAGCCTGTTCAGTGGCGTGATGTCGACAGACCCGACACCGGCCAGAATGGCCTGTCTGGCATGGCGCAGATCTGGCTGACATTCAGGTTTGGTTCGGATCGCTGGCGGCGAACATGGCGCGCAACACCTGAACCCGGCGCACAGGGCCTGCCGTACTCAACATTCCGGCAGGTTGACGGCAAGCCCCCCAGTCGAGGTTTCCTTGTACTTCACATTCATGTCGATGCCGGTCTGGCGCATTGTCTCGATGCAGTTGTCCAGCGGCATGAAATGCGTGCCATCGCCGCGCAGGGCAAGACTGGCAGCAGAAACCGCCTTGATCGCGCCCAGACCGTTCCGCTCGATGCAGGGCACCTGAACAAGGCC
>CAZCFC010000343.1:0-2204 GCA_964497815.1 uncultured Cypionkella sp. | reverse complement strand
CACGTCATGCCCAGATGGTGCTCAAGTGCGATTTCGGCGGCGTTTTCCACCTGCTCGTTGCTGCCGCCAAGGGCCGCGCACAGCCCTGCCGCCGCCATCGCCGCCGCACTGCCCACTTCACCCTGACAGCCCACTTCGGCCCCCGAAATGCTGGCGTTGTGCTTGATCAGCCCACCAATCGCAGCGGCGGTCAGCAGGAAGGTGCGGATGCCCGCATGTGTGGCCCCGATGCAATGGTCGCGATAATAGCGGATCACCGCAGGCACCACCCCTGCCGCCCCGTTGGTGGGCGAGGTGACAACGCGGCCCCCAGCAGCGTTTTCCTCATTCACCGCCATGGCGTAGACCGACAGCCAGTCATTGACGATATGGGGCTGGCTTTGGTTCTGCCCGCGTTCGGCCAAAAGCTGTTCGTGGATTGCCTTGGCGCGGCGCTTTACCTTCAATCCGCCGGGCAAAATGCCATCCTTGCGCAATCCACGGGTGATGCAGGCGTCCATCGCCTGCCACAGCGCGTCAAGGCGATCATCGAGTCCGGGGCCGGAATGCAGATCTTCATTGGCGCGTTTCATCGCGGCGATGCTTTGGCCAGTGGCCTGACCCATTGCAAGCATCTCTGCCGCAGTGCCGAACGGGTACGGATAGCCCTTTGTGGCCTTTTGCGCGTGCAGATCGCCTGACTTTGTGGACTCCAGTTCTGCCGCCGTCACGACAAAGCCGCCGCCGACCGAGTAATAGGTCTGCGTCAGATAGGGATGTCCGCGTTCATCAAAGGCCCGAAGGACCAGCCCATTGGCATGACCGGGCAATGGTGGGCCGTAGTCGAACACAAGATCGCGGTCCGGATCAAAGCCCAGGTCGCCCAGACCCGGCGGCGCGATGCGCCCGCTTTTGCGCACGGCGGCTTCCAGTTCTTCGGCGGCGTCGGGGTCCAGCGTGTCGGGGCGGAACCCCAGCAGGCCCAACACCACGGCGCGATCGGTGGCATGGCCCTTGCCTGTAAAGGCAAGGCTGCCGTGCAGGCTGGCCCCAAGGCGCGACAATTGTCCCGCCCCGGGGATCTTTTCGGCCCCACCGCGCAGATCATCCAGAAAGCGCGCGGCGGCGGTCATCGGCCCCATCGTATGGGACGATGACGGGCCGACGCCCAGTTTGAAGATGTCAAAAACCGACAGAAACATCGGATCAGGCGCCCATGCCATAGATCGGGTGCGCGGCACACAAGGCCCGCACTTCGGCCAGAACCGTCGCTTCTACTGCGGCGTCGCCGTCGGCGTTGGCAGACAGCGCGTTGATCACCCGCAACACCAGTTCTGCGACCTTGCGGAATTCGGCCACCCCAAAGCCGCGCGTCGTGCCGGCCGAGGTGCCAAGCCGCACACCCGAAGTAACAAACGGCTTTTCCGGATCGAACGGGATCGAGTTCTTGTTGCAGGTCAGTCCGGCCCGTTCCAAAGCGGCCTCGGCGGCCTTGCCCGTCACCCCCTTGGGGCGCAGATCGACCAGAACCATGTGGCAATCGGTGCCACCCGACACGATACCAAGCCCGCCCGCAACCAGCACTTCGGACAGCACCTGCGCATTGGCAATCACCGCCTTGGCGTAGACTTTGAACGAAGGGTCCAGCGCCTCGCCAAAGGCAACGGCCTTGGCGGCGATCACATGCATCAAGGGGCCGCCCTGATTGCCGGGGAATACGGCCGAGTTGAACTTCTTGCCCAGCACTTCGTCATTGGTCAGGATCATGCCGCCCCTTGGGCCGCGCAGGGTTTTGTGGGTGGTCGTGGTCACGACATGGGCATGCGGCATCGGATCGGGGTATTCACCCGCGGCGATCAAGCCCGCGTAATGGGCCATATCGACCATCAGATAGGCGCCCACCTCGTCGGCAATGGCACGGAAAGCGGCAAAGTCGATGTGGCGCGGATAGGCCGAAGCCCCGGCGATGATCAGCTTGGGCTTTGTCTCAAGCGCCACTTTGCGCACGTTGTCCATGTCGATCAACTGATCATCGGCACGCACTTCGTAACTGACCACATCGAACCATTTTCCCGACATGGTGACGGGCGAGCCGTGGGTCAGGTGCCCGCCATGGGCAAGGTTCAGTCCCATGATCCGGTCGCCCGGTTGCAGCAGCGCCAGAAACACCGCCTGATTGGCCTGCGCCCCGGAATGGGGTTGCACGTTGACAAAGCCTGCGCCGA
>CAZCFC010000342.1:0-3264 GCA_964497815.1 uncultured Cypionkella sp. | reverse complement strand
TCAAGCCATGACGTCCCCGGATGTCATCATCATCGGGTCTGGCATTGGCGGGGCTACGATGGCGGCCACGCTGGCCCCGACCGGAAAGACTATTCTGATCCTTGAGCGCGGCGAACATCTGGCCCCTTCGGCGCAGGATCGCAGTGACAAGGCTATTTTCGCTGATGGCTTTTTCCGGCCCAAAGAGGAATGGCTGGACGGCGCGGGCAAGTCTTTCAACCCCGGCAACTACTACTGTGTCGGGGGCAACTCGAAATTCTACGGCGCGGTTCTGCTGCGCTATCGGCGTGAAGATTTTGCACCCTTGGCCCATATGGGTGGCGTGACGCCCGGCTGGCCGATCTCCTATGACGATCTGGAGCCCTCTTACGGCCTTGCCGAAAAAATGTACGAAGTGCGCGGCCAGATCGGGCAAGACCCGACAGAACCGCCACATTCCACCCTCTATACGCATCCCCCCGTGCCTGATGAGGTCCCGATTGCGGCGTTGCGCGGCAGATTGACTAAGGTGGGCCTGCATCCGTCATCGCTGCCGCTGGGCGTTGATCTGGCCCAATGGCTTGCCCGCGCCCGGACCCCTTGGGATGCCTTTCCCGATACGACCGGGGGCAAGATGGATGCGGAAACGGCGGCGCTGAAGAAGGCGCTCTTGCATGACAACGTGCAGCTTCGCACCAAGGCGCAGGTTACCCGCTTGCAGACTGGTGCCGAGGGCAAGATCACGGGCGTCGAACTTGCCTCGGGCGAGGTTTTGTCAGCTCCGATTGTCGTTCTGGCGGCAGGAGCAATTCAGACCGCAGCGGTGCTTTTGGCCTCGGCCAATGCGGATCATCCCAATGGGCTGGCCAACCGCTCGGATCAGGTTGGGCGCAATTTCATGAATCACAACTGCTCTGCCGTGCTGGCGCTGCATCCCTTGTGGAAGAATGACAGCATCTATCAAAAGACGCTGATGGTGAATGACTACTACCTGACGGGCGGTCCTAAGGGCGAGCCTTTGGGCAACATCCAGTTGCTTGGCAAAGTCTCGGGCACCATCCTGCGGGCATCAACCACGATGCCGCGCTTTGTGGCGCATTGGGTCGCGCGCCATTCCGTTGATCTTTATGCGATGTCGGAAGATCTGCCCAACCCGGAAAGCCGCGTCACCCTGAAAGATGGGCAAATCGTGCTGGACTGGAAGCGGTCGAACTGGGAGGCGCATTTGGCCTTGGTGGCGAAGTTGAAGGCCAAGCTGCGCCAAGCGGGTTATCCCATAGTGCTATCGCGCGCCTTTGACCGGCGCACTCCGTCGCATCAATGTGGCACGGCGCGGATGGGACGCGACGCGACGACAAGCGTTGTCGATCCCTTTTGCCGCGCGCATGACCACGCAAACCTGTTCATCACTGATGCCTCGGTTCTGCCGACCTCGGCGGCGGTCAACCCGGCGCTGACCGTTGCGGCCTTGGCGATCCGGGCCGCACACCACATTTCAAAGTCAACGCTCGCCTGAAGCGCGAGGCAGGAGGGCCAGATGGCCGACGGATACGACTTTATCATCATCGGGGGCGGCTCGGCCGGTTCGGTTCTGGCGGGGCGGTTGTCAGAGGACCCTTCGGCGCGGGTGCTGCTGTTGGAAGCGGGCGGCAGTGACCGCCACCCTTTCTATCACCTGCCCGCAGGTTTTGCCAAAATGACCAAGGGCATCGGGTCTTGGGGTTGGGACACCGTTCCACAAAAGCACATGCAGAACAAGGTGTTCCGCTATACCCAAGCCAAGGTGATCGGCGGAGGGTCTGCGATCAACGCGCAAATCTACACGCGCGGCAATGCGCAGGATTACGATGATTGGCGGCAGATGGGTTGCAACGGCTGGGGCTATGACGATGTGCTGCCCTATTTCCGCAAGGCCGAAGACAACGAGACCTATGACAACAAGTACCACGGCAAGGGCGGGCCGCTCGGTGTTTCCGAACCGCGCGCGCCGTTGCCAATCTGCGAGGCCTATTTCGAGGCCGCCGCCGCCTTGGGCATTCCGCGCAACATGGACATCAACGGCGAGGTGCAGGACGGGGTTTGTTATTACCAATTGACCCAGCGCAACGTGCGGCGGTCTTCGGCGGCGATGGCCTATGTGGCCCCAAACCGGCACCGCAAGAACCTGACCGTGCGTCTGGGGGCGCAGGTTCGGCGGCTGATCGTCGAAGGGGGCCGTGCGACCGGGGTTGAGCTGATCGACGGCACCCGGCTGACGGCCGATAGCGAAGTGATCCTTGCCTCTGGGGCCATCGGCTCGCCGCGTTTGCTGCAACTGTCGGGCATTGGCCCGGCCGATCATCTGAGCGCGCTGGGCATCAATGTTGTGCATGATCAGCCGCAGATCGGAGCGAACCTGCAAGACCATCTGGACCTTTACTGCATTGCCGAATTGTCTGGCCCCTACAGCTATGACCGCTATGCCAAGCCGTATTGGGCGGCGATTGCGGGGCTGCAATACATCTTTGGCCGCAAGGGGCCGGTGGCCTCGTCCCTGTTTGAGACCGGGGGGTTCTGGTATGCCGACCCCGACGCGCGCTCGCCCGACATCCAGTTCCATTTGGGCCTTGGCACCGGAATTGAACATGGCGTCGTGTCGATGCCGCAGGGCGGTATAACCCTGAACTCATGCTATCTGCGTCCGCGCTCACGTGGGTCTGTCCGGCTGCAAAGCGCCGATCCGGCACAGGCGCCGCTGATTGACCCCAACTATCTGCAAGACCCGCTGGACCGCGAAATGACCATTCGGGGGCTGAAACTGACCCAACAAATTCTGGCCCAGTCTCCGCTCAAGAAATACATTCTGGCCGAGCGGTTGCCCGGCCCGGACGTGCGCAGCGACGAGGATTACTTCAACTTCATCTGCCAGCACTCCAAAACCTCGCACCACTGCGCGGGCACCTGCCGGATGGGCGCGGATGAGGCGGCCGTTGTGGACACTCGACTGCGCTTCAACGGCATTCACGGTTTGCGGATCGTCGATAATTCGATCATGCCGACCGTGATTTCTTCAAACACCAACGCGGCGGCGATCATGATTGGCGAAAAGGCCGCCGACATGATCAAGGCCGATAACGGGATGGCAAGGGCATGATCCGTCACATCGTTCTTATCCGCTTTCTGCCCACAGTGACCGAGGCCGCGATTGCCGACCTGTTTGTCGCGTTGCATCAGATCAAAGGCCAGGTTCCCGGGCTGCTGGCGATCACCTCTGGCAAAAGCGAAAGCCCCGAACAGATGGAGCGC
>CAZCFC010000341.1:0-3267 GCA_964497815.1 uncultured Cypionkella sp. | reverse complement strand
CCAGCCAGCGGCCGATGATGGCCTTTTGCTGGTTGCCGCCCGAAAAGCTGCCGATGGCGCGTGTCACATCAAACGGGCGCAGGCGGACCTCTTGCATCAGGGTTTCGGACCGCGCCTTCAGATGCGCTTTGCGGATCAGGCCAAAGCGCGAGAACCTTTGCATCGCAGGCAGGCCGATGTTGCTGGTGACGGGGCGGTGGCGGATGATGCCGTCGCGCTTGCGCTCTTCTGGCACCAGGCCCAGCCCGGCCCTGATCCGGGCGCGGGGGCCATGGGCGACGGCCACGCCATCCACCATCACCACACCGGCATCGGCGGAGTCCACGCCCGCAATCAAACGCAGCAGCTCTGTGCGGCCCGACCCGACAAGCCCGGCGATCCCCAATACCTCGCCCGCGTGCAGATCAAAGCCCGCGTCCTGCACCGCTTTGCCGCGCGTCAGACCCTGCACCTGCAGAACCACCCGGTTGGTGGCAAAGCTGTTGTGGCTGGCATGGGCCAATTCGCGGCCCACCATGGTTTCAATGACTTGCGCGACCGGGGTTTGGGGTATTGGCACCTGCCCAATCAACCGGCCATCGCGCAGGATGGTCGCCTGCTGACACAGTCGGAACACCTCGTCCATCTTGTGGCTGACATAGATGATCGACACCCCTTGCGCGGTCAGGGTGTTGATCACCTGAACCAGCCGTTCGAATTCCTTCGGGGTCAGCGAAGATGTGGGTTCGTCCATCGCTATGATGCGGGCCTTCGCGCGCAGGGCCTTGGCGATCTCGACGATCTGCCGCTGTGCCACCCGCAGGCCGCGCACAGGGGCGGTGACGTCAATCGTCGGGTCCAGCGGGGCAAGCAGGCGGCGGGCCTCGGCCTCTTGCGCGGACTGGTCAACCAACAGCCCACCGGCGCGGCGCAGGGCGGCGCCAAGGTAGATGTTCTGGGCCACCGTCAATTCGGGAACCTGCTGCAGTTCTTGATGGATCATCGCGATTCCGGCGGCAGCTGCCTCGCGCGGCGAACTGATCTTCACCGGTTTGCCGTCAATTTCAACCGTGCCTGCATCCCGGGACAAAACCCCGCACAGGATGTTCAGCATCGTGGATTTGCCCGCGCCGTTTTCGCCCAGAAGCCCATGCACTTCGCCGGGCTGCACCATCAGCGACACGCCGTGCAGCACCTGGATCGTGCCGAAGGATTTGGTGATACCCTGAAGGGAAAGACGCGCTGTCATGGGATCATTCCTGATAGTGCGGCCCGCCGGACGAACATCCTGCGGGCTGCGATTGCCTTATTGCGCCAACAGGGCAGCGCGCAGGGCGGCCATGTCGGTGGTGGCATAGGTTTCCACGTTGTCCTTGGTGATCAAGGCCTGCGGGGTTGCGACAACGCGCGGCAGGGCTTGGCCCGCCAGCAGACGCAGTGCCACTTCCATTGCAATCTCGCCGGTCAGAACCGGAAAGCTGTCGACGGTGCCGGTCAGATCGCCAGCGCGGATCGCCGCATAGGCATCCGAAACGCCATCGGTGCCGAACACGGCAACCTGATCTTGCTTGCCAGCTGCCTTGACGGCCTCAACCACACCCAAAGCCATCCCGTCGTTGTTGGCATAAAAGCCGATCAGGTCGGGGTATTGCTGCAGAATGGTCGCGGCGGCGTTGAAGGCCTCTTCCCGGCTCCAGTTGGCGGGCACCGAAGCCACGACTTCAAACTTGCCAGCGGCGTTGATGGTTTCGGTGAAACCTGCAGTGCGCTGACCAGCGGCGTAAACGCCCGGCTGGCCTTCGATCACGGCCACTTTGCCACCATCGGGACGGTTGGTGATGAACCAGTTCGCCACGTTGACGCCATTGCCCTTTTGGACGTTGCCGACATAGTTCTTGGCCGACGGGATCACCGCGTCGTTGACGTTCAGCACCGGAATGCCCGCCGCCGTTGCCGCCTCAACCGCCGGGATCAGGTTGGCATCGGTTTGCGGCGAGAACAGCAGGGCAGCAAAGCCTTGGCTGATCAGGTTCTCGGCTGTGGACAATTGGCCCAACTGGTCGCCCTCGTTCTGGGCCGCCTGGTACACAAATTCCAGCCCCAGTTTGGTGGCGACGTTCTGATAGCCTTCACCCAGGGAACGCCAGTATTCGTTGGTCAGCGTTTTGGAAACGCCACCCACCTTGGTGCCTGCGGCGGGCGCGGGCAGGGGGCCGAATTTGGCCTCCAGTTCGGACCAGTCCATGCGATCCGGCTCACTGTCGGAATTCAGCGGTGCCAGATCCTGGGCTTGCGCCATGCCAAGTGTCAGCGCGAATGCGCCAACCGCAAGGGTCGTCTTGAGAAAATGTTGCATTGGTTTCCTCCCTTTCAACACGTCTGTGTATGTTTTCGTAAAGTTCAGGCGGCAACAGTGGCCGCCGCCAAAGCCAGCCGCGCGATTTCCTGCGCGATCACCGGGTCTTGGTTGTTCTGGGCGTCGGCCAATGCGTTGTCGCCGGCCATTCGCGTCACAGCCCCCAGCATCCGGCGCACGGTGCGGATGTTGGCGGCGCATTCCGCCACCGGATCAAGGCCCGAGGCATCGGGGAAAGTGTCAAAATAGATCGCGCCATCAAAGCCGCCGCGATGCACTTCGCGCAGCAGTTCCAGCGTTGCCTGTTCATGCACCGCGCCGACCATCAAGCCATCGTCGCGCTTGGCGTAGCCGTCGTTCAGATGCAGGCCAAGCAGTTTTGAATGGCGCAGGATCAAGGCGGCGGCAAAGGCGGGCTGTTCGTTGGCATAGAGGGCGTGGGCGAAGTCGATGGTCACGCCAAGGTTGGCCGCGCCTACCTCTTTGATCGCCAGCAGGGTCGTGGTGGCATCGGGCAAAACCGAATAACATCTTGGTTCATTTGGCTTATATTCGATGGAGATCAGACAGTCCGGGTCATGTGCCGCCACTTCGGCAATGCCTGCAACTTCGGCCTCCCACAGGGCGGGATAATCGCATTGAAAGGCATAATCATAGCCGTCCTGCCCCAGCCACAGCGTCATCATCGGCGCACCCATAGCGCGGGCAGCGTCGATCCCGCGCTTGGTCAGCTCGATCGCCTCCCGGCGAACCGCGCGGTCAGGATTGGTGAAGGCACCCCGTTTGTAGGCGGGGTTGGAGTAGTAGCGCATCGCCAACCCGCTGATTGTCAGCCCGCAATCGGCCACGGTGCGGCCGACCTCTGCCGGATTGTCACCGATGTGGTCGGGAAAGTTCAGGTCCAGCTGGTTTTTGGCGTCCAGGTAGTAGCC
>CAZCFC010000340.1:0-3277 GCA_964497815.1 uncultured Cypionkella sp. | reverse complement strand
CCAAGTTCAAGGTGCCACCGGGGGGCTATTTCCAGAAGATCGACCGCTTTACCGGGGCCAAGCTGCCAGCCACTGCCAGCGGCGATAACGTGATCTCGGAGTACTTCCGCGAGGGCGAGGAAGTGGTGTTTGGTATGGATGCCCTTGTCGATGGCGGTTTTGCGATGGGGTCGAACCTGCCCCTGTTTGCCTATGGCGAAAGCGATGGGGTTGAACAGGTGGACACCGTCACCACATCGGACGGGCAGACCAAATCTGTGCCGAAGAAGGCCGATTTCGGCACGCTGTCTTCGGGCGGTCTATACTAAGCCCAGCCGCTTGCCGCCCGCTGCAACCCACGCTATCACGCAAGCCTGATCAAGGCTGACGAAGTCTACGAAGGAACCATCATGCGCACCGAAACGCAGTACAATGTCGATGCCATCGCCAAATCCCTGAAGCTGGTGGGCCAGCGCATGGATTGGGACACGGCGGCGCATAGGCTGGAAGAATTCGACGCGATGATCGAAGCGCCCGACCTGTGGAACGATCCGGCCAAGGCGCAAAAGCTGATGCGGGCGCGGCAGGGTTTGCTGGACCAGATTTCCACCTATCGGCTGATCGAATCCGGTCTGCGCGACAACGTCGAACTGATCGAACTGGGCGAGGCCGAGGGCGATGAGGAAATCGTGGCCGAGGCCGAAACCGCGATCAAGGCGCTGGTCGAACTGGCGGCTGGCAAGGAACTTGAGGCGCTGTTGAACGGTGAAGCCGACGCCAACGACACCTTCCTTGAGATCAACGCCGGTGCGGGCGGCACCGAAAGCTGTGACTGGGCTTCGATGCTGGCGCGGATGTATGTGCGGTGGGCGGAAAAGAAGGGCTACAAGGTTGAATTGCAGTCTGAAAGTGCGGGCGACGAAACCGGCATCAAATCGGCGTCTTACAAGATTTCCGGGCTGAACGCCTATGGCTGGCTGAAATCGGAATCGGGCGTGCATCGGTTGGTGCGGATCAGCCCTTATGGGTCGGCCGACAAACGGCAGACCTCGTTTGCGTCGGTGTGGGTGTATCCGGTGGTTGATGACAACATCGAGATAGAGATCCCCGATCGCGACATCCGGATCGACACCTACCGGTCTTCGGGCGCAGGCGGGCAGCACGTCAACACCACCGACTCGGCGGTGCGGATCACCCACTTGCCGACCAACATCGTGGTGACGTCGTCGATGAAATCGCAGCACCAGAACCGCGACGCCTGTATGATCGCGCTGAAGGCGCGGCTTTACCAGATGGAGCTTGACCGTCGCAACGCCGCCGTCAACGCCCAGCACGACGCCAAGGGCGATGCGGGCTGGGGCAACCAGATCCGGTCCTATGTGTTGCAGCCCTATCAGATGGTGAAGGACCTGCGCACCGGTCATGAAACCAGCGACACCAGCGGCGTCCTGGACGGTGATCTGGACAAGTTCATGGCGGCCACGTTGGCGATGGACGTGGTCGGCAAATCCCGCGCCGAGGCGAACGCTGCGGATTAAGGTGGCGCCAAAATCCCGCACCCAAAGCTGAACTGAAAATACATCTTTCTCAAACCCTTATCCCTCGCGTAGGTTAAGCCAAAGCGGGGGGAACGCATGGAAGTGAAGCAGGCCGACAGGCCCGAGGTCTTGCACGTCGAATTTTCAGACATTCGCGCGGCGTTGGTGGCGGGATGGGGCGATTTCAGGCAGGCACCGCTTTACGGGCTTTTCTTCGCCTGTATCTACGTCATTGGTGGCTGGGCGATTTATCTGGCGGTCACGGTGAAAGGACAGTTGTGGTGGACCCTGCCGGCCAGCGCCGGTTTCCCCATTCTTGGCCCCTTTGTCGCATGTGGCATGTACGAGGTGTCGCGGCGGCTGGAACAGGGGATACCCCTGAAAAGCCGCGAGGTTCTTGCGGTGATCCTGCGGCAGAAAGATCGACAGATTCCCTCGATGGCGGCGATCATCGTGGTGTTCTTCCTGTTCTGGAACTTCTTGTCGCACATGATCTTTGCGCTGTTTCTGGGCAATGCCACCATGACCAACGTGTCGTCTTCACTGGCCGTGTTCGCCACGCCCGAGGGACTGACCATGCTGGCGGTCGGCACAGCGGTGGGGGCTGTATTCTCGACCGTGCTGTTTTCGTTGACGGTGGTCAGCCTGCCGATGCTGCTGGACCGCGAGTTGGATTTTGTGACGGCGATGATCACCTCGGTGGCGGTTGTCACCGAAAGCCCGGTGGTGATGTTGGGCTGGGGGGCGTTGATTGCCACCCTGCTGTTCATCGCCATGCTGCCGGGGTTCTTCGGGCTGTTTGGCGTGCTGCCCTTGCTGGGCCATGCCACCTGGCACCTTTACCGCCGCGCGATTGCCTGGAACATCACGCCATGAAAAAAGGCGCCCGGTTGCGCGGGCGCCTGTTTCAACAAATCCGGATGGCTTAGGATTCTTCGCTGGATGCCGGGGGCATCACCACACGCGATTGCGGCACCGGAGAGCGACCTGTGGACAACGGATCGTCCTGACGCTGCACCGAGCCTTCGAAATGCGCGCCGGATTCGATGGCGATGGTCTTGTGGATGATGTCGCCTTCGACCTTGGCGGTCGAGGTCAGGCGCACCTTCAGGCCACGCACGCGGCCGATAACGCGGCCATTGACGACAATATCGTCCGCCACGATTTCACCCCGGATGGTGGCGGTTTCGCCCACGGTCAGCAGATGGGCGCGGATGTCGCCCTCAACCGTGCCTTCGACTTGGATGTCGCCGGTGGTGCGCAGGTTGCCCACCACAGTCAGATCGGCGGACAGAATGGATGCGGCAACTTTGCCCTTTGGTGCGGACGGGGTGAAGTCCATCGACGGCTTCGACACGGGGGCCTCCGGGGCTTTGAGTTTGTCAGAATCTCCGGCTTTGGGTCCGGGTTCGTTGATGCGGCTTTTAGAAAACATTGTTCGCTGCCTTTATGAAGGTCATCGGATTTACAGCAGACCCGCCGATGCGGATCTCATAGTGAAGATGTGTGCCGGTCGATCGGCCAGAATTGCCCATATCACCGATACGGTCGCCACGCGATACCTTTTGCCCCACTTCGACGCGGATTTGCGACAGATGGGCATAGCGTGTCTCGATGCCAAAGGCATGCTGGATCTTGATCAGGCGGCCATAGCCATCGCCCCACCCGGCATGCGTGACCAGACCGTCCGCGGTGGCGAAGATGCCCATGCCATAAGCACCGGCAAAATCCTGACCGTCGTGCTGGCGAAAGCCACGTCC
>CAZCFC010000339.1:0-3281 GCA_964497815.1 uncultured Cypionkella sp. | reverse complement strand
CGTTGTCCCCAAGCCGCGCACGCATGGCCGACTCATGTTTTGTGGTATTGTGGATTAGCTAGCACAGGGCAAGCGATTCTGCATATGCAGAAAGACCTTAGGCACTGGCCTCGGCGCGATTTAGCGCACAGTGCCGCCACAGCCCATCCATGGCCTTGACCAGCCGGTCAATCTGCCCCGCGTCATGCACCGGCGACGGCGTGAACCGCAACCGTTCCGTCCCGCGCGGCACCGTCGGAAAGTTGATCGGCTGCACATAAATGCCGTGTTCTTCCAGCAGCATATCCGACAGCATCTTGCAATGGATGGGGTTACCAACGTGCACAGGCACAATATGTGACCCATGGTCGATGATCGGCAGGCCCATCGCCCGCAGCCGCATCTTCAGGATACGGGCGTTGCCTTGCTGTGCATCCCGCAGATGTTGCGCGGTCTTCAGCACCCGCACCGACGCCGCCGCCCCTGCCGCCACGGCCGGGGGCAAAGAGGTGGTGAAGATGAAGCCGGGCGCATAGCTGCGCACCGCATCCACCATCTTCGCACTTGCAGCAATATAGCCGCCAAACACCCCATAGGCCTTGGCCAAAGTGCCATTGATGATGTCGATCCGATCCATCAGACCGTCACGTTCCGCCACCCCTGCGCCACGTGGGCCGTACATGCCAACGGCATGGACTTCGTCGATATAGGTCAGCGCGTTGAACGCGTCCGCCGCGTCGCAGATCGCCTTGATTGGTCCGAAATCGCCATCCATCGAGTAGATCGACTCAAAGGCAATCAGCTTGGGCGCTGCCGGATCATCGGCGGCCAGCAATTCGCGCAGATGCGCCACGTCGTTGTGGCGGAAAATCCGCTTTGCCCCGCCATTGCGCCGCACGCCTTCTATCATCGAAGCGTGGTTCAGCGCGTCGGAATAAATGATCAGGCCGGGAAACAGCTTTGGCAGCGTCGACAGCGTGGCATCATTGGCGATATAGGCCGACGTGAACACCAGAGCCGCCTCTTTGTGATGCAGATCAGCCAGTTCCGCCTCAAGCCGTTTGTGATAGACGGTGGTGCCCGAGATGTTGCGCGTGCCGCCTGACCCTGCTCCGGTGGCGTCCAGCGCCTCGTGCATCGCGGCCAGAACCTGCGGGTGCTGCCCCATGCCCAGGTAATCATTGCCGCACCAGACCGTGATGTCTGCTTCGGACCCGTCCGGCTTGCGCCAGATCGCCTGCGGGTAGTGACCCTTGCGACGTTCGATATCAATAAAGGTCCGGTAGCGGCCTTCATCATGCAGGCGGCCAATCGCAGCGTCCAACGCGGTATCGTAAGTCATCGTCGTCTCCTGATCCTTGCGCCAGTCTTAAAGATGCAGCTGCAAGATACCTTGACTTGGGTCAAGCCCGCCCAAAACGGAACAGGGCATTTTGCCGCCCCTCTGCGCCTGTACTCAGTTCACGATGACTGCGGTACAGTCTTTGGTCTGATCATTCTTGGCCACGCAGGCCTGAACCGCGGCATCGGCGTCGGCGCCAATGCCCCAGGCGCCGGTCGACGGCGATACCGCCAGCGCGCCCGTCACATCCGACATGAACCCTGCTGTCGCGTCCGACGACAACTGAAACCCCTTGTCCTGCCAGCCCTTTGGCCGGATCAAGGCCGCCACCACGCAAGCCGACGCACCGGTTTTCTTGGCATCGCACTCGGCCAGCGCCACCTGCGATGCCGCATCTGTGTCGTGGTAATTTGCCGCAGCCACCGTCGCTTCGGACATCAGGCCCTCGTCCGGGGAAATCGCGATGGCCCCATAGTAAAGCTGCTGACCGCCCACCATTTCCAGCGCGGCTGCCTGATCCTTGGGCAGTCCGGCGGCAGCCAGAACTTCCACCTCGGCCGTCACCGGCGCAAACAGCGCCTCTTTGGCCGTCTTGCCGTCCACAGGCGCGGCCCCGCAGATCCCGGCCATTCCGGCCAGGGAAACCGTCGAAAACGCTGCGATGAACACCAGTCTTTGCATCCCAAACCCTCCGGGCACCAGATTTTTCCTGCCTATAGCGCAGCGCGCTGGCACTGGACAGTCCCCGCCCGCCTGCTAGGCTTGGCCCCGCCGATCACGAAATGGAGATTGCGATGAGCCTGAACGCCGTATTGGACCGCATTGACGCCGACCTGCCGCAGGCACTGGAGCGGTTGATGCACCTGCTGCGCATCCCGTCGATTTCCACCGATCCCGCCTATAAATCCGATTGCGCCGCCGCCGCCGATTGGCTGGTGGCCGATCTGCAATCGCTGGGCTTTGACGCCAGCGCCCGCGCCACCCCCGGCCATCCGATGGTGGTGGGGCATGGCGGGACGGGCGACAGGCACCTGCTGTTTTACGGCCATTACGACGTGCAGCCGGTGGACCCGCTGTCGCTGTGGGACCGCGATCCGTTTGATCCGCAAGTGCAGGACACGCCCAATGGTCAGGTGATCCGCGCACGTGGGTCCAGCGATGACAAAGGTCAGCTGATGACCTTTCTGGAGGCATGCCGCGCATGGCGGGCCGTGCATGGCACCCTGCCCGGCCGTCTGACGATCTTCTTTGAGGGCGAAGAAGAATCCGGCTCTCCGTCCTTGATTCCCTTCATGAAAGAGAACGCAGCCGAGTTGCGCGCCGATGTGGCGCTGATCTGTGACACCGGGCTGTTCGAATCGAAAACCCCGGCCATCGTGACCATGCTGCGCGGGCTTTTGGGCGAAGAAATCACCATCAAGGCCGCCAACAAGGATCTGCACTCGGGCATGTATGGCGGGCTTGCGGCCAACCCGATCCGGGTCTTGTCCGCGATTCTGGGGCGGATGCATGACGATCAGGGCCGGGTCGTGATTCCGCATTTCTATGACGGCGTCACCGAACTTCCCGACGCCATCCGCAGCCAGTGGCAATCATTGGCGTTTGATCACGCAAGATTTCTGGGTGATGTCGGTCTGTCCCAGCCTGCGGGCGAAGCTGACCGGACACCCCTGGAAATGATCTGGTCACGGCCCACAGCCGAGATCAACGGCATCTGGGGCGGCTATACCGGCGAAGGCTTCAAGACTGTGTTGCCCGCCGAAGCCCATGCGAAGGTGTCGTTCCGACTGGTCGGCGATCAAGACCCCGATGCCCTGCGCGCGCATTTCCGCGCTTGGGTTCAGGCGCAATTGCCCGCCGATTGCACGGCGGAATTCCGCAGCCACGGCAATTCCCCCGCAGGCGTAATGTCTATTGAAAACAAAGCATTCGAGGCTGCTCGCGCCGCCCTTACCGATGA
>CAZCFC010000338.1:0-3301 GCA_964497815.1 uncultured Cypionkella sp. | reverse complement strand
GCGCCCAGCCGCATCATCAGCACCTGGGTTTCCGGATCGCCAAAGCGGGCGTTGTATTCCACCAGCCGGGCCTGACCGTTCTCGATCATCAGCCCCGCGAACAGCACGCCCTGATAGGGGGTGCCTCGCCGCGCCATTTCGCGGATGGTGGGCAGGATGATTTCTTCCATCGCGCGCGCTGCAATCGCATCGGTCAGCACCGGGGCGGGGGAATAGGCCCCCATGCCGCCGGTGTTCGGCCCGGTGTCGCCATCGCCAACCCGCTTGTGATCCTGCGCCGTGCCGATGGGCAGGGCGTTGACGCCATCGGTCAGGATGAAGAACGACGCCTCTTCCCCGGTCATGAATTCTTCGATCACCACCTCGGCACCCGCAGCCCCGAACTCGCCGCCGAACATGTCGTCGATGGCATCCAGCGCCTCGGCCTCGGTCATCGCCACGATCACGCCCTTGCCAGCGGCCAGCCCGTCAGCCTTGACCACAATTGGCGCGCCCATGCGGCGGATATAGTCCTTGGCGGCGGTGGCGTTGTCGAACCGCGCATAGGCGGCGGTGGGGGCGTTGCAGGCATCGCAGATCGCCTTGGTGAAGCCTTTGGATGCCTCCAGCTGCGCTGCCGCAGCACTTGGTCCGAAGGTCAGCAACCCCGCCGCGCGGGTGGCGTCGGCCACGCCTGCGGCCAGGGGGGCCTCTGGCCCGATGATCACGAAATCAATGGCGTTTTCTTCGCAGAACGCCACCACCCCGGCCCCGTCCAGAATGTCAAGATCGGCGCATTCGGCCAGCATGGCAATGCCCGCATTGCCCGGCGCCACGATCAGCCGGTCGGTCTTGGGGTTCTGCTTGACCGCCCAGGCCAGCGCGTGTTCCCGCCCGCCCGATCCGAGAATAAGAATGTTCATCGCGCACCCCCGCTTTGCCTGTGGTTGCAGGCTTCATAAGGTGGGGTTGCGGGTTGAACAAGTGCGGTGGTTCGCAACGGGAAAGATGCTGGACGCGAACCCACAAAGGCGGCACCGACGGCGCTTGCGATTCGGCATTTTGCAGCGCTGTCCAAGTGACAAGACCTGCGGGCGCAAATTCAGGTCAATCCCGCCGCATGCGCCCTTGCGTTGCTGGACGTCCGGCGCTGTCGGAAACCTGTTGGCGTGACCGCGCCCCCTTGCGGCCACCATGCCTGATCAGCCGTGCTGACCATGGGCGATGTTGTGAAGCTGCAGGCCGGCTAAGACCCTGGGGCGATGTGCCGACGCAAAGGGCTGTGCCAGACCGCCGGGCCAGTCCCTGTGCGCGTTTGGCCACGTCTTGCGCGGCCACATCGTCAAGGGCTGTCCTTTGGCGGGATGGGGCGCTTTGGCGGCGCTGTGGTTGTGCCGTGGGCGAACCGGCGTGACAGGCCGTGGCCCGCGGCTGGGTCTGCCAACAGCGGTTCTTGCCTTGTGCTGCGGCAGCGATGGCGACCGGCAGGCGGTCAAATCTCTGCCGCCGCTTTCCCGCGCCGCCAATTCATGCCAGACTCTGGCCATGGATATGTTCGATGACACCCCCGCGCCTTCCAACCAACCGGAATTCACCGTCTCGGAGCTGTCCGGGGCGGTCAAGAAGGTGATTGAGGGCGAGTTTGGCCTGGTCCGCGTGCGCGGTGAGGTGGGGCGGGTGTCGCGCCCGGCCTCGGGGCATCTTTATTTCGCGCTGAAGGATGATCGCGCTAGTCTGGATGCGGTCAGCTGGAAGGGGCAGGTCGCCAAGATGCAAGTGCGCCCCGAGGAAGGGATGGAGGTTATCGCCACCGGGCGCCTGACCACCTTTCCGGGGCAGTCGAAATATCAGATGATCGTCGAGGACGTGGCCCCGGCGGGGGCGGGCGCGCTGATGGCGATGCTGGAAAAACGCAAGGCGGCTTTGGGCGCGGAAGGGCTGTTTGATCCGGCCCGCAAAAAGCCGATCCCCTATTTGCCGGGGGTGATCGGGGTTGTCACCTCGCCTTCGGGTGCGGTGATCCGCGATATTCTGCACCGGCTGCGGGACCGCTTTCCGCGCCATGTGCTGATCTGGCCGGTGGCGGTGCAGGGGCAGGCCTGCGCGGGCGATGTGGCGGCGGCGATCCGGGGTTTCAACGCCATTGAACCGGGGGGGCCTATCCCGCGCCCTGATCTGATCATCGTGGCGCGGGGGGGCGGGTCGCTGGAGGATCTGTGGGGGTTCAACGAGGAAATCGTGGTGCGGGCGGCGGCGGCGTCGCGCATTCCGCTGATTTCCGCTGTGGGGCATGAAACCGATACAACGTTGATCGACTTTGCCGCCGATCTGCGCGCGCCCACACCCACGGCCGCGGCGGAATTGGCGGTGCCGGTGCGGCTTGACCTTTTGGCGACGCTGGACGCTTTGGCCGCCCGGCAAATCCGGGGGGTGGCACAGGGGCTGGGTCTGCGCGGCCAGCGCCTGCGCGATCTGGCCAGGGCGCTGCCACGGCTTGACGCGCTTATGGCCGCCCCGCGCCAACGCCATGACACCTTGGTTCAGCGGTTGGGCGGTGCCTTGGGCATGGCTGCGGCGCGCAAGCGGGCCGGGTTTGGTGCGGTGGCCTCGCGGTTGCGTCCCGAGGCATTGCTGGGTCTGGTGGCCACGCGGCGGCAGGCGTTGCTGGCGGCGGACGCGCGCCTGTACGATCGTACAGCCCGCACGGTTGAGCGTAAGCACGCCAGCTTTGACAAATGGGCCTCGCGCCTGCCTTTGGCGCTGATGCGGTTGATTGCCGATGCGGGGCGGAAAACGGCCGAGGGGCAGGCCAAGCTGACGGCGCTGGACATGCGCCTGCAGGCCGCCCCTGCCGCACGGCTGGCGGCGCTGTCACAACGGCTGGAGTCGCTGGACCGCACCCGCACGACGCTGGGCTATGCCGAAACGCTGAAGCGCGGCTATGCGGTGATCCGGGGGGATGGTCATGTTGTCACCAGCAAGGTCGCGGCGGAAAAGGCGACAATGCTGGAGGCGGAATTCCACGATGGTCGCGTGGTGCTGGGCGCGAAACCTGCGCGCAAGGGCAAGGCAGACGGCGGGCCAAAGCAGGGCAGCCTGTTCTAGGCCGCTTGCCTGAGAGGGGGCGAAAATCACGTCTGCCTGATGCAGGCGTGGATTAGGTTCGGCATGCAAGCCATTGGTTAAGAACCATAATAAAGCGCATCGGCTTTTGGACCTTTCCGCCGAAGTTGCGGGCCGTCACACCCCCACGTTCGGGCCGGGGCAGCCCAGCGGCCCGGGGCTTTGCGTGACCGTCGACATTTCAGACCCGGGCGGGTCG
>CAZCFC010000337.1:0-3337 GCA_964497815.1 uncultured Cypionkella sp. | reverse complement strand
GTGAACTCGATGTCGAACAGACGCACGGCGGCGTTGATCCGCTGAATCCACAGGGCGCGGAAGTTGCGCTTGCGGGTCTTGCGGTCACGCGTTGCATACTGCTGGGCCTTATCAACGGCCTGCGTAGCGGTGCGGAAGTTCGTGGAGCGGGCGGCGTAATAGCCAGCCGCCTTCTTGATCACCTTGCGGTGACGGGCGTGTGTTACAACGCCGGATTTAACGCGGGACATCGGGTGCTCTCCTTACCGGTCGTAGGGCATGTATTTCTTGACGATCTTCGCGTCGGACGGGTTCAGCAACATGGTGCCGGACGCGTCGCGAATGAATTTCGTCGTACGTTTGATCATGCCGTGGCGCTTGCCGGCGACGCCGGCTTTCACCCGACCGGAGGCCGTGAAGCTGAAACGCTTCTTCGCCGCCGACTTGGTCTTCATCTTGGGCATTTCCATCTCCATGGTTTCAGGCGGTGCTTGGCATGCCACGTTGGCCAGCACTGCGGGGTATTCGAGTGGCCCCTATAAGAGGGCTTGGGCAAAGGTGCAAGGGGAAACGGTCAGTTCAGATAGCTGCCGATCACACGCGCAAATACATGCGGCACTTCGGCAAAGGTGTAACCGCCCGGTTTCTGCGTCAACGCCATCACCAGCAGAATGCCACCTATCAGCAGCAGGACCGAACCGGCGCGGGGCGCGCGGTTTTCAGAAAAGGCAGAAAGAAGCGACGGGAGTGACAGGGCGCAGATCACGATTCCAACAACAAGCATCAGATCGGTGTTCATGCCCGGTCACTCCATAATTACAGACCCTTATTATTCAGGATCAACGCGCGAAATCAACCGCTCATCACAGGGGGCCACGCGCAGGATGTTGGTGGTGCCCTTGACGTTGAACGGCACGCCTGCGGTCAGCACGATCATGTCTTCGACCCCGGCGAACCCATCCTGACGCGCGGCATGGACGGCCGCCAGCACGGCCCCCTTGAAACGCTCCTGCGGCTCGGTGATCACCGAATGCGCCCCCCAGATCAGGGCGGTGCGCCGGGCGGTGGACATCAGTGGCGTCAGCGCGATGATCGGGCAGTTCGGCCGTTCACGCGCCACAAGGTTCACCGTGCTGCCTGATTGGCTAAAGCAGGCGATGGCCTTGATGTTGGTGGCTTCCGCAATCTCGCGGGCGGCGGCAACGATGCCGTCGGCCACGGTTTCGCGGCGCACCACGCGGCTGGCCTCTATCACCTGCCGGTAGGTCGGGTCTTTTTCGACCGACATCGCGACATTGTTCATCGTGGTCACGGCTTCGATCGGGAATTTCCCGGCAGCCGATTCTGCCGACAGCATCACGGCATCAGCGCCCTCATAGATGGCGGTCGCGACGTCCGAGACTTCGGCGCGTGTCGGCACCGGCGATTCGATCATCGATTCCAGCATCTGCGTCGCCACGATCACCGGCTTGGCCGCTGCACGGGCACCGCGCACCAGTCGTTTCTGGATCGGCGGCACCGAAGTGACGGGCAGTTCCACGCCCAGATCACCCCGTGCGACCATGATGCCATCCGACACGGCCAGAATGGCGTCATATGCCTTCACGGCGGCGGGCTTTTCGATCTTGGACAGGATCGCGGCGCGGCCCTTGGCAAGGTGACGGGCTTCGATCACGTCTTCGGGGCGCTGCACGAAAGACAGCGCAAGCCAATCGACACCCAATTCGCAAGCAAATTCAAGATCTTCGCGGTCTTTGGCCGAAAGGGCGGCCAGTGGCAGCACCACGTCGGGCACGTTCACGCCCTTGCGGTTAGAAATCACGCCGCCGACTTCTACCACGCAATTGGCATAGTCTTTGCCACAGTCTTTCACCCGCACGCGGATCTTGCCATCATTGACCAACAGGCTTGCGCCCGGTTCAAGGGCTGCGAAAATCTCGGGGTGCGGCAGCTGCACGCGCGCCACCGTGCCTGGGTCTGATGACAGGTCCATGCGGAAATCCGCACCTTCGACCAATTCTTCACCTGCAGGATTGGCAAACACGCCAACGCGCAGTTTCGGGCCCTGAAGGTCGGCCAGAATTGCGATCGGGCGACCGGTATCGGCCTCGACCTGCCGAATGATGGCATGGCGGGCGGCCTGCTCGGCATGGGTGCCGTGGCTCATGTTCAGACGGAACACATCGGCCCCTGCCTCAAACAGCGCGCGGATCATCTTGTAGTCGCTGGAAGCCGGGCCCAAAGTGGCCACGATCTTTACGTTCCGAAGGCGTCTCATGCCTTGTTCCTTTTCGTCGCGTTCATTTTTCGTGGTGGGCCGCGCGTGTTATGGCCCAATCCGCCGCGCGGGGCAACTGCGGTTTCCGGCAACATGCAGATTAGATGTTGTTCTTTCTGTATCGGTCAGAAAAGATTGATACAAATGCACCCCACACGCAGGGGTGGCGATGCAATATTGGGCGCTTTGCCCGGTTTGCCCAAGCGGACGGACCCGAATGATGCCCCAGACTGCGCCCTTTTTCATCGAAGGTCAGGATCGTCCCGGCCGCTGGCTGATCACCTGCGATCATGCCAGCAATCGGGTGCCTGACAGTCTGGAAGGTGGGCTGGGCATCGGGGCCGAAGATATGGCGCGGCACATCGCCTGGGATGTGGGGGCTGCGGGGCTGTCGTTGGCATTGGGTCTGGCGCTGGACAGTCCGGTGATCTGCTCCAATTTCAGCCGTCTGGTGATTGATCCGAACCGGGGCGAGGATGACCCGACGCTGGTGATGCAGTTGTATGACGGTACCATCATTCCCGCCAACCGCGGGGTATCCGAGGCCGAGGTGCAAAGGCGGCTGGACACATTGTATCGCCCTTATCATGCCGCCTATGCGCAGCTTGCGGCGCGGCGGGCGGACACGGTGATCGTGGCCATTCATTCCTTTACGCCTTGCCTGAAAGGCCGGCCCCCCCGGCCTTGGCATGTCGGGGTGCTGTACAGTCATCTGGATGAGCGGCTGTCACAACCGCTGATCACACGCCTCAAGGCCGAGAACGACCTGTGTATTGGCGACAATGAGCCCTACGCCGGACATCTGCCGGGGGATGCGATTGATCGGCACGCACTGACGCCCGGTCGGCACAACACCTTGATAGAGCTGCGGAACGACCTGATTGCCACAGCCGAGTCGCAGCGGCATTGGGCCGCACGGTTGGCCCCAATTCTGCAACAGGTTCTTGATGGCCTGGCCGATTGATCCCGATAGCGACACAATCGGTTTCGCTTGTGGGGATTGTGGCGCAGTTAAGGCGCAATTTGGGCTTTGCGTTGACTTTGTGCTGCCTGCTCGTTCAATTCGTTCAAGGTAAGAAG
>CAZCFC010000336.1:0-3351 GCA_964497815.1 uncultured Cypionkella sp. | reverse complement strand
CGGCGGGGGCGATTGACGGGCTGTCGATCGGCTACCGCACCGTCAAGGCGGAACGCGATGGCAAGGGGCAGCGCCTGTTGTCAGAGCTGGAGCTGTGGGAGGTGTCTTTGGTGACATTTCCCATGCTTCCCGAAGCGCGGGTTTCGGCCAAGGGCGATGCGCCCGAAGCCGATGTCTGGCGCGATGTGGCGGCGCTGTTCGACGCCGCCGCCAAGTCCATGGCCGGGCGCAGCTAGCGCGGCCTTTCACGACCAAGCCAAAGGAAACCATGATGACCGAGAGTAAGGCTCGGGTCGATGAGGCTTTGCCCATGACCCTGCATCCGGGTGCGGAAGTGAAATCCGCGATGGCCGGATTTTTGAATTCCTTCAATGGCTTTCAGGCCGAAGTGAAACAATCACTGCAACAACAGGAAGAACGTTTGACCATGCTGGATCGCAAACAGATGACCTATTCACGCCCCGCTTTGTCGGCATCGGCGGAACTTGACGTGCCGCACAAGAAGGCGTTCGGTGCCTATCTGCGCAGCGGCGATGATGACGGCCTGCGTGGCCTTGTGCTGGAAGGCAAGGCAATGTCATCCGCAGTGGCCGCCGATGGTGGCTATCTGGTGGACCCGCAGACGGCGGACACGATCCGATCAATGCTGGTGTCCACCTCGTCGTTGCGGGCGATTTCCAATGTGGTGCAGGTTGAGGCAACCTCGTTTGACGTGCTGATTGACCGGACGGAAGTGGGGTCGGGCTGGGCCACCGAAGTGGCGGCCACCACCGAAACCGCGTCACCGACGATTGAGCGCATCTCGATCAAGCTGCACGAGTTGTCGGCCATGCCCAAGGCGTCGCAGCGATTGCTGGACGACTCGGCGTTTGACGTTGAGGGCTGGCTGGCTGGCAAGATTGCCACCCGGTTCATCCGTGCCGAGGCTTCGGCCTTCATCAACGGTGACGGCGTTGACAAGCCCAAGGGCATTCTGCTGCCGACCAAGGTTGCGAATGCGTCCTGGACCTGGGGCAACATCGGCTACATCCCGACGGGCGCTGCGGCGGATTTCGCGCCGACCAATTCGGTCGATTGCATCATCAGTCTGGTCTATGCGCTGGGGGCGGATTACCGTGCCAATGCCAGCTTCATCATGAACTCCAAGACCGCGGGTGCGGTGCGCAAGATGAAGGATGCCGATGGCCGCTTCATGTGGTCGGACGGTTTGGCTGCGGCGGAACCGGCGCGGCTGATGGGGTATCCGGTGCTGATCTGCGAGGACATGCCGGACATTGCCGCCAATGCCTTTGCGATTGCCTTCGGTGATTTCAAATCTGCCTACACCATCGCGGAACGTCCCGATCTGCGCATCCTGCGCGACCCGTTTTCGGCCAAGCCGAACGTGCTGTTCTATGCATCCAAGCGTGTGGGTGGCGATGTGACCGACTTTGCGGCCATCAAGTTGCTGAAGATCGCGGTGTCCTGACACAGCACCGCGATTGCCCGGTTCCAATTGGGGCCGGGCAGTGGGCGCGCGCCGGAAAACCGCGCCGGCTAGCTGCTTCCCCTCCGTCCGAGCGGTGCGGGGCGCGCGTCCATGGTGGGGCAACAAGGGTAGGATTTTGACATGATGCTGACAGAAGTAACATCGGTTCCGGGGGCGGCTTTGCCTGTGCAGGCGCTGAAGGATCATCTGCGATTGGGCAGCGGTTTCAGCGATGACGGCATGCAGGATGGGCTGATCGAGGGCTATCTGCGGGCCGCGATGGCCGCGATCGAGGGACGGATCGGCAAGGTGCTGATCGTGCGGCGCTACAAGCTGACGCTGCAGGATTGGCGCGCGTTGGCGGAACAGCCGTTGCCTGTGGCCCCGGTGGGAGCGGTCGTGTCGGTGACGCTTTACGATGCGGCAGGGGCGACGGTTCTGGCGGCGGATCGCTATCGGCTGGTGCCGGACATGCAGCGGCCCAAGGTGGTGGCGGTGGGGGTTCTGTTGCCCCAGATCGCCACGGATGGCCGCGCCGAGGTGGTGTTTGACGCAGGCTTTGGTGCGGTTTGGTCGGCGGTGCCTGCCGATCTTGCGCAGGCGGTGCTGCTGTTGGCGGCGGAGTTCTATGAAAATCGTCACGACCTGGGGCTGCGGGTGGCGGGACTGCCGGCGGTGGTGCAGTCGCTGATCGAACGCTGGCGCACGGTGCGTGTGCTGGGTGGAGGTGGCGCATGAGCGCGGTCAAGCTGTCCCGTCCGTTGGCGCTGGAAGAGCCGCAGCGCGTGGCCGACGGCGCCGGGGGATTTTCAGTGGTCTGGGTGGCGCTGGGGACGCTGTGGGCCGAGGTTTTGCCCGGTTCAGGCCGCAAGGTTGCGGGCGAAGAGGTGATGCTGGCGGCGGTGCCGTACCGGATCACGGTGCGCGGGGCGGTGGTCGGATCAGCCGCGCGGCCCAAGCCCGACCAGCGGTTTCGCGATGGCGCGCGGGTCTTCACCATTCTGGCGGTGACAGAGCGCGACCCTGCGGGACACCACCTGCTGTGCTTTGCACGTGAGGAGGTTCCGGCATGAGCTATCAGGCGGCAGCGGCGCTGCAAAGCGCGATTTTCGCCCGGCTTACGGGGTTTGCAGGACTGGCGGGCATCAGTGTCGTTGATGCGATGTCTCCGGGGGCCGTTACAGGCAGCTTTGTGCTGATCGGTCCCGAAGTGGTGGTGGATCAATCCGACAAGACGGGTGCAGGTGCCGAACATCGCGTCGACGTGGCGGTGATCAGCGATGCCAGCGGATTTCTGACCGCCAAGGCCATTGCAGGCGCGGTTTCCGAGGCATTGGTCGATGCGCCCTTGGCGCTGACCACGGGGTCTTTGGTGTCGATCAGCTTTACCCGTGCGGTGGCGCGGCGGCTGGATGACGGCGAGGCGCGGCGGATCGACATGACCTTCCGCGCGCGGGTTGAACTTTAACAACGACCTCTCGGGTCGGTTGAGATGGAGATGACTATGGCGGTTCAGAACGGCAAAGACCTGCTGATCAAGGTCGATATGGTGGGCGATGGTCAGTTTGTGACGATCGCTGGACTGCGGGCAACGCGGATCAGTTTCAATGCGGAAACCGTGGATGTGACCTCGCTGGAAAGTGTGGGCGGCTGGCGCGAATTGCTGGCGGGCGCGGGCGTGAAGACGGCGGCGATTTCGGGGTCGGGCGTGTTCCGCGATGCCAACACCGACGAGCGCGCGCGCCAGATCTTCTTTGATGCAGAAATGCCTGATTTTCAGGTGGTTGTTCCTGATTTCGGCATTGTGCGGGGCGCTTTCCAGATCACTTCGATCGAATATGCGGGCAGCCATAACGGCGAGGCGACCTATGAGATGTCGCTGG
>CAZCFC010000335.1:0-3351 GCA_964497815.1 uncultured Cypionkella sp. | reverse complement strand
GGTAGAGCAGGGCCGCGTGGCGGTGCTGGCGTCCGATCAGGCCTGGCTGTGGGGGCGCGGGTATGAAGGCGGCGGGCCGCAGTTGGAACTGCTGCGCAGGCTGGCGCACTGGATGCTGAAAGAGCCAGAGCTTGAAGAGGAGTCGCTGACCGCCACCGCCAAAGGTGACGTGTTGACGATCACGCGGCGCAGTCTGGCCGATGTGCCGCCCGGTGATCTGACCATCACCGCACCGGATGGCAGCACCACTGTCTTGCCAATGCCAGAGCTTTCGCCGGGCCGCTATGGACTGGACTGGAAAGCGCCTGAAATGGGGCTTTTCCGTCTGGCGCAGGGCGATCTGGTGCGGGTCGTGGCGGTGGGACCGTCAGCCCCGCGCGAATATACCGAAACCATCGCCACGGGTGACGGGCTGGCCCCCATCGTGGCCCCGCTGCAAGGTGGCATTTTGCGGCTGCAGGATGGCACCCCGTCGCTTCGGCATGTGCGCGAGGGGCGGCCAGCGGCGGGCCGCGGCTGGATCGGTGTGACACCGCGCGACGCCTTTGTCACCGAAGACCTGCGGGTGGCCGCGCTGTTGCCCGCGTGGTTGCTGCTGACTTTGGCCGCCGGTCTGGCTGTGGCGGCTTGGCTTGTCGAGGGCCGCGCCATCAAACGCCGCGCAGAATGATCTGGCGCGACAGCGAGGCAAATTCGCGCCGGATCAGCACGGATGAGGTGAAAAGCGTGGCTGCAATCAGGGCATAGGGGCCAAGCAACCAGCCCAGCGCGCCCAAGGCAAAGTAGATGGCGCGCAGGCCCCGGTTGAAGCTTTTCGCAGCGGTGATGTTGATTTCCGCCGCCTGCCCAGCCCGGTGAGTGGCCAAAGGATCGTGGGGATCGTTCGGCACTGCGGCCATCAGAATTGCGCAATAGCCAAACAGGCGATGCGCCCAGATGAACTTGAGCAAGGCGTTCGACAGAAACGCGATCACCAGCAACACCCGCACTTGCAGGGCGGTGGAATCTGCAGGCAGCGTCAGGTCACGCGCCAAACCCAACACCATCGCCGGATTGCCGATCAGCGCGATGCCGCCACCAATTGCGATCATCGAGGCGCTGGCGAAAAACGCCGTGCCCTGACGCAGGTTGTCGATCATGGTGGCGTCAAAAATGCGCGGTTGACGGGTGACGAACTGGCGCATCCACTCGCGCCGGTAATCCTGCATCAGCAAGCTGACCGAGGGGCGACGTTTCGGCGGGTTTTCGATGAACCAACCAATCAGGAACCACGCAGCAAGAAAAACCGCCAAAGCGACGGCGTCGGGCAGGCCAAAGGGGCCGATGCGGATAAGGCTGTTCATGCGGTGAAACTAGGACAACCGGCGCTGCGGCGAAAGTGGGATTGCATGGACAGGCAGGTTCGGCTTGCGCTTTGATGCAATTGGTTATATTTTCTTACCAGACATAGGAGACTGCCATGGATATGCCCTTGCCCGATCCGGCCATCCTGTCGCGCAAGGCGGCCATTGTCGCGCGACTTTTGGCGGTGCTGCCGGCCGATGCGGTGATCTTTGATCCCGCAGAAACCCGCGCCTATGAATGCGATGCGCTGTCCGCCTATGCCTGTGCCCCCTTGTGCGCCGTTCTGCCGCGCAGCACCGCCGAAGTGGCTGCCGTCTTGCAGGTCTGCCACCAGATGGGCGTCCCGGTGGTGCCGCGCGGGTCGGGGACCAGTCTGGCCGGGGGTGCCTTGCCGACAGCCGATTGCGTCATTCTGGGTGTGGCGCGGATGAATGCGGTGTTGGAAACCGACTACGACAACCGGTTTATCCGGGTGCAGTCGGGGCGCACCAACCTGTCGGTGACAGGGGCGGTGGAGGCAGACGGGTTCTTCTATGCCCCCGACCCCTCCAGCCAGTTGGCCTGCGCCATCGCGGGCAATATCGCGATGAACTCGGGCGGGGCACATTGTCTGAAATACGGGGTCACGACGAACAACCTGCTGGGCGTGACGCTGGTGCAGATGGATGGAGCCATCGTCGAGGTGGGCGGGCCGTGGATGGATGCGGGCGGCATTGACCTGTTGGGCGTCATCTGCGGGTCAGAAGGCCAACTGGGCGTGGTGACAGAGGCCACCTTGCGCATCCTGCCCAAACCCGAAGGCGCGCGTCCGGTTCTGGTGGGGTTCGACAGCAACGAGGTCGCTGGTGCCTGCGTGTCCGATATCATCAAGGCGGGCATCCTGCCCGTCGCCATCGAATTCATGGACCGCCCCTGCATCCGCGCCACCGAGGCCTTTGCCAAGGCCGGCTACCCGGACTGCGAGGCCCTGCTGATCATCGAGGTCGAAGGGTCCAATGCCGAGATCGACGAGCAACTGTCCCGGATCAAGGCGATAGCCTTGGCCCACAACCCGGTCGAATTCCGCGAGGCCGCGGATGAGGATCAGGCCAGGCGCATCTGGCTGGGCCGCAAATCGGCCTTTGGCGCGATGGGGCAGATCAATGACTACATGTGTCTGGATGGCACGATCCCGGTGTCATCCCTGCCCCATGTGCTGCGTCGGATTGCTGAAATGAGCCTGCAGTTCGGGCTGGACGTCGGAAACGTCTTTCATGCGGGTGACGGCAACATGCACCCGCTGATCCTTTATGACGCCAACAAACCCGGCGATCTGGACCTGTGCGAGGCGTTTGGCGCCGAAATCCTGAAGCTGTGCGTCGAAGTCGGCGGCTGTCTGACCGGCGAGCATGGCGTGGGCATTGAAAAGCGCGATCTGATGTCGGTGCAGTTCAACCCGGCAGATCTTGAGGCGCAGATGGCGGTCAAGGATGTGTTTGATCCGAAATGGCTGCTGAACCCGGCAAAGGTGTTTCCGCTGGGCGCAACCGCCGTGCGGCGCGCTGGCTAAGCCGCTGGGGGGCTCGCCCCCCAGACCCCCGAGGATATTTGCGCACAGAGGATGACCATGCGGCCCGCATCAGAAGCTGAGTTGAGTGACATGATCCGCAGTGCCGGGCCTTTGGTGATCCGGGGTGGCGGGACGCGCGGGATAGGCAGGGCAAAAGGGGCCATGTTGGAAACGTCCGGCATGGCAGGGGTGCAGTTGTACGAACCGGGGGCCTTGACGCTTGTGGTACGGGCGGGAACGCCGGTGGCAGAAATCGAGGCGCTGCTGACGGCCGAGCGGCAGCGATTGGCGTTCGAGGTGCCGGATCTGCAGGCGTTGTTGGGGCGCACAGGGGCATCAACCATCGGCGGGGTGGTGGCTGCCAATGCCAGCGGCCCGCGCCGGGTGCAGGTGGGGGCTTGCCGCGATGCGCTGTTGGGGGTACGGTTTGTCGATGGCAACGGCACCGTCATCAAGAA
>CAZCFC010000334.1:0-3353 GCA_964497815.1 uncultured Cypionkella sp. | reverse complement strand
CGCTTGCCCGCCCCGACTGGCTGGTGGAAATCGACGCCACCGCCGTGATCCCCGATTGACCCCGCCGGGGGCTGCCCCCCGGACCCCCAGGATATTTTTACCATTGTGAACAATCATTTGGCCGTTCATCTTGTTTCAAATACCCTCGGGGTTCCGGGGGCAGACAGCCCCCGGCGCCTGCCCAAAGGCCCGCCCGATGACTTTTTCCCTGATCGCACGTTGCGCAAGATCCGGCCAGTTCGGCATGGTGATTTCCTCGTCCTCCCCCGCCGTCGCCGCCCGCTGCGCCCATGTCCGGGCCGGTCTGGGGGCTGTGGCCAGCCAGAACGTCACAGACCCCGCTTTGGGGCCCTTGACCCTTGACGCACTGGCACGCGGACAGGGGGCCGGGCAGGCCCTGAATGCCATCACCGTCAATCGGCAACACATTGATTACAGGCAGATTCTTGTGATTGACGCTCAGGGTGCCACTGCCATCCACTCGGGCACGCAGGTGCTGGGTATCTGGGGGCAGGCCCAGGGCCGGGACTGCGCGGCAGGCGGCAATCTGCTGGCCAATGCAGGCATTCCCGCCGCCATGGTCACCGCGTTTGAGTCGGCCTCCGGCCATCTGGGCGACCGGCTCATGGCCGCGCTTCAGGCCGGTCTGACCGCCGGAGGCGAGGCCGGCCCGGTGCATTCGGCCGGGCTGAAGATCGCTGACACGCTGGATTGGCCGCTGGTCGATTTGCGGGTGGATTGGTCACAGACCCCAATTCAAGACCTTGAAATCGCTTGGCAAATCTATCGCCCCCAGATGGCGGCCTATGTGCAGCGCGCCACTGATCCCACCCGGGCCCCGTCTTATGGCGTGCCCGGAGATGCCTAGGCCGCTGGTCAGGCCGCTGCCAATGGGTTAGGCTGAAACTCACCCAGCGATCCGAAAGGCCATGGCATGCCCTTACGCTTTACCCTGCGCCAGCTGGAATATCTGGTGGCGGTTGGCGAGTGCGGATCTATCGCGCTGGCTGCGGAAAGGGTTAACGTCTCGTCGCCGTCGATTTCGGCCGCCATCGCCCAGTTGGAGGCAGAGTTTGGCCTGGCCCTGTTTGTGCGAAAACACGCCCATGGGCTGTCTTTGACGCAGGGCGGCAAGCAGATGGTGGCGCAGGCGCGCAGCATCCTTGCGGCGGCGGCGGCGCTGTCGGATCTGGCCGGGCAGATCAGCGACACCGTGCGTGGGCCGCTGCACGTTGGCTGCCTGCTGACCTTTGCGCAGATTGTTCTGCCGCAGTTGCGCCGCAGCTTTGTGGATCACTTTCCGCAGGTCGAATTTCACCAATCCGAACTGAATCAGGCCGAGATCATTGAAGGTCTGCGCGCCGCAACCTTGGATGTGGCGCTTAGCTATGATCTTGATATTCCTGGGGATCTTCAATTCATTCCGCTGGCCACACTGCCACCTTATGCCGTGTTGGATGCCCAGCATCCCCTGGCGCATTGCGCGTCGGTGTCGCCGCAAGAGTTGGCAGACTATCCGATGGTGTTGCTGGATCTGCCGCTGAGCACCGATTACTTCCTGTCCTTCTTCACCTCGATCGGCTTGCGTCCCAAAGTGGCCGAGCGCACCCGTGATATGGCAGTGATGCGCAGTCTGGTGGCCAATGGCTTTGGGTATTCGATCGCCAATATCCGCCCGTTGTCCGATCTGGCCCCCGACGGCCGACCCCTGCGCTATGTGCCATTGACGGGGCCGGTGCGGCCGATGCGTGTGGGTCTGATCCTGTCCGGGGGGGCGGGGCTGTCGTTAACCATCCGCAGCTTTGTCACCCATTGCCAACAGTCCGTAACCACCCAGTCCACCCCCGGCCTGCGCCTGCGTGTCCCGGGCCCTGCCCGCGATTTCTAAAGCGCGCCCTTCAGCAAAGGCAGCATCAGCGCGAACAGCTCTGCCTGTGATGAAATCCGGCATTTGCTGTAAAGCTGTTTGCGAAACACCTTCACGGTCTGCGCAGCCACCCCCAGCCGCAGCCCGATTGACACCGTGGAATGGCCGCGCAGGATCAGCAGCGCCACCTCGGCCTGACGGGGCGACAATGAAATGGCGTGCTGCGTCATGGCGGCAGTTGCCAGAATCGCCGCCACATCATCGGCGGGTCCGGCACGGTCTGTCAGTCCCGCCCAATGCGCCTCGGACAGTGCGGCCACAACCGGAGCGATACGATGCGCAGCCTCGATCTGGCGCGGTGCAAAAATCTGTCCCGAAGACGCATCGCGGCCCAGACACAGGTTCAGCGACACGCCCGCCACCGGATAGGCCACGAAAGTCAGTTCGTCCACCAGTGTGGTCTGGTCGTAATATTCGCTGAAATAGCGGCTGCGATGAAAGGCATCAGGGGCCACATCGCGCAGCCTGTACAGGCCCGCAGGCACACGTTGCAGATGCAAATCATAATAAGGATCAAGCAGATAGGCCCCCGCAAGGTAGGTGGAATCCAGGGCGGAAAACACCTGCGGCAAATCGGTTTGGCGGTACAACGCCTGAGGTGGCCCGGCATCCCGGTAGGCCAGAATGATCAGGTTGTCAGGGGCTGCAAGACTGCGAAACAGCCCCATCAGCGCCGCCTCGAACCCTGACTGACCCACGCGTCGGATCGCCTCGGCCAGTTGATTTTCGGCCGCGTTGGGCAACGCCTCCATGCCATACCTCTCTGGGGGTATATACCCCCCGAAACCGCTAATCGTAAGCTTTTACCACAAACAAAGGGGTATGGACCAGCGATGAGCATCGCCATCGACATCCGCAGCGCGGTCAAACGTTATGGCACCTTCACGGCGCTGCACGGGGTTTCGCTTTCGATTCTGGACAACGAATTCTTCACTCTTCTCGGCCCGTCGGGCTGTGGCAAAACCACGCTTTTGCGGATGATCGCCGGGTTTGAGGACGTGACAGCGGGCGAGATTCACCTTTTTGGCCGCAACATCGCGGCGCTGGAGCCGAACCTGCGCCCGGTGAACACGGTGTTTCAACAATACGCCCTTTTTCCGCACATGTCGGTGCTGGACAACGTCGCTTTTGGTCTGAAAATGCAGGGCATGGGGCTGGCGGACAGGCGGGCGCGGGCGGGCAAGATGCTGGAAATGGTGCATCTTTCCGCATTTGCCGACCGCATGCCTGCGCAGCTTTCGGGCGGTCAACAGCAACGTGTGGCCCTGGCGCGCGCACTTGCCCCCTCGCCCAAGGTTCTGTTGCTTGATGAACCCCTGTCGGCGCTGGACCTGAAACTGCGTCAGGCGATGCGGGTCGAGCTGAAGCAGTTGCAGGAAGACACTGGCATCACCTTCATTTTCGTGACCCATGATCAGGAAGAAGC